>JAPLFQ010000036.1 GCA_026390595.1 Ignavibacteriales bacterium | reverse complement strand
AACTGACGCTCGCTCACTGCATAGGCGCGTAAAGTTCAAGATTGGCAAAATGAAATGAGCTCGCTCCATTGCTCAGCGCCAGAGCAATCGATGTTCAGTTCGGTACTGGCGCTTCGCAACGGCAGTTTGGCTAAACGTTAGGCGTCATGCCCGGCGGCGGAAAAAGATCTTGAGAGAGTGGCGATGCAAGTTCTTTGGTTTACGGTTGAGCTAAACGTCGAAGCATCGTGCATTCATACTCAGCAAATGGTCATCACCGCCGCCGGTCACGAACGCCTAACAAACGCCAAACTGACGCTCGCTCACTGCATAGGCACGGGAAGTTCATCGTTGGCAGAATCAATAGGCTCGCTCCATTGCTCAGCGCCAGAGCAATCGACGTTCGGTTCGGTACTGGCGCTTCGCAACGGCAGTTTGGCTAAACGTTAGGCGTCATGCCCGTCGGCGGGAAAAGATCTTGAGGGAGTGGCGGAGTCAGCTCCTTAGTGTCCGCGTGAGCTTAAAGGTCAAGCATCGTGCAACAGTAAGTAGCATTCAAACGTCACCGCCGCCGGTCACGAACGCCTAACAAAACGCAAGCCGGCGCTCGCTCACTAGAAAGGCGGAGGACGCTCAAGATTGGCTAAATGATAAAGAGCTCGCTCCATTGCTCACCGCCACGGCTTATCGGTCGTTCGATAGGTGGCGGTTCGCAACGGCGGCTTGCTTGAACGTTAAGCGCAATTGCCGATCCAGTTTGGAGGAACTTGTTTTTCATGGACTCGTCCATATGTCGGATGTCCGAGCTAACTTCCACAAGCAGTCATGTTGTTCCAATGGGGGGACAAGTTATGAAACGTATTTCTGCAGAAAGCTCTACTGTATGGAGCCGCCAATCCTTCTGTGTCTTATCATTTATCATAATATTCTGCTTCTGCCTCACCGGTTGTCGGCGACCTCCGACCGACCAAGACATCGAAGCGTTCATTAATACTGTGCGCGGGTCGCAAGCCATTAGCTTTCGTGACACTACTGCAAAGGACGCTATTGAACATATAGCCTCAAAGGCGCTCGGCGGCATTGCTCTTGAAAAGGCGTCGTTCCAGCAAATGGTAGCTTTGGATCGCGCCAGATTGTTCTCAGTCAAAGCTGTTCAGCGTGTTGTCTCCCCTCGCCTGGCAGAGCTTGCAGCTAATCCAGACTCCACCGGAGCGATCGCTGCGCTTCTCCGTGTCAAGAACTTCCCACCTCCGGACTCAGACACTCCAGAAGCAAAGCACCAACAACAATCCTCCTGCCTCGAAGCGTATCGCCAATTGTTGACCCATCCATCCGTAGACAAGTTGTTGACTCTCGACACTCCGATTGCTGCTCACGTGTTTTCCTCGATTTCCATTTTCGATTCAGGATTGTTGCGCCAGAGCAAGATATTGGAGATTCTACCACCCATACTCGACAAACCCATGAGCCACTTTGCCGCCGAGGCCTCTTTTGTTGTTTTTAGATCGGCAACCCTGGCGGTCGGAGATAGTGATCCTCAATTATGTGAGGTGATACGCTTGAAGGCCCTCGGCCAAGTCCGCCTGGCTCAGGACCGACTCTCGGAAAATGAAAAGGCTGTTCAATCAAGAAACTCCCCAGCAGGAGTCCTTGATTACTATGCCGACCTGTTGGGGACTCCTTTCGGAGGGGCAGAGTTAGTCGGAAAAGAAGCGCCAGGCCTCGCGTTTCTATGGAGCAGTGACGGTCGGATCAAGGATCTTAAGCAATTGAGAGGCAAAGTTGTGGTTCTCGATTTCTGGACCACTTGGTGCGCTCCGTGCATCGGCAGTTTCCCAAATATTCGTTCTCTCCAGCAACGCTATGCCCACTATCCTGTCGTCATTTTGGGTGTTACTAGCCTGCAGGGTTATCAATTGGACCCGAGAACCAGACAGAACGTGAACACGCAGGGAGATCCATCCAAGGAATTCTCTCTTATGAAGGACTTCATAAAGGACAAACAGGTTACCTGGCCTGTTGTGTTTTCAAAAAGCAATGTCATCAACTCTAGCTACGGGGTTACTGCGATTCCGCATGAAACGATCATCGATCCTTCTGGAAGGGTGCGCTATAATGCCCTCAGGCCATCCGAAGCGCCGTCGATCACTGCGTCCAAAATCGATGGACTGCTTAAGGAGGCTAAGCTCCCGTTACCAGTTGAGCCAAACCAGTAAATCGGCAACTGCGCTTAACAAAACGCAAGCCGGCGCTCGCTCTCTGCATAAGCGAACGAAGTTCAGGTTTGGCCAAATGAAATGAGCTCGCTCCATTGCTCGCCGCCACGAAATTGCTTCAGTCGTAGTGGCGGCTCGCAACGGCTACAGTGCGATCGGATAGGGAAGTAGTCTCAAGCGGCGTCAGCTAACATAACGCAAGCCGACGCTCGCTCACTGTAGATGCAAGAGAAGTTCACGTTTGGCAAAATGAATAGAGCTCGCTCCATTGCTCGCCACCACAGCCTATCGGTCGTTCGATGGTGGTGGCTCGCAACGGCGGCTTGCTGAAACGTTAGTTGCCACCGCATCGGTCAGTTGTGGTAAGTCCCTCTGGCCGGCGGCGCACTGGCACTGAAAATAGGGCAGGAGCCATCCGGAAGGGGAAGCAAAGTCTGATCGCTCAAATCTTCTACCAGTTGAGGCATGCTGGGTTAGAAGCGTGCGCCGCCTCTTAGCAGAGTTCAATGAGTTCCAGCCTGAAAGGGAAGTAGTCGGAAGCGGCGGCAACTAACAAACGGCAAACTGGCGCTCACTCAATTGTAGACTAGGGAAGTTCCAGGATTAAATTGAGTTCGCTCCATTGCTCGTTGCCGAAGCAATGGTCGATCAGTTCGGTATCGGCAACTCGCAACGGCAGTTTGCCTAAACGTTAGGCGCAAGCAAAGTTACATTATGATAGTGCGTTTTGCGGCACCTCTCCAAACAGGATCCTCGAGCCAGTGTCTTGTGGAAACTGAATAGTCAATGGTTAGCTTGCCGCCATCAAGTATTTCTGGGATTTCAGACCAAATGAGTCATCGGACATTCTTCGGCACCGGAATCGTTTTCCTGATTGGCGGAGGGCTCGCCATAGTTCTAACCCAATTTAGTTGCGCACCTGACTTTGAGAAACTCACAGTAGTTCAAGGTACGATCACACGAGTCCAGTTTGCAGGACCTCGCAGGAAGGTCTCAGCAAAGCTCATACTTCACTTAGAAACAAATCAAGGGGAGCTGGAAATCCACGCCGAAGACCCTACCGACAAAAGACCAGAAGTCCGCTCTGTTCATACAGGCGACTTTGTTCAAGCTTGGATAGTCAAAGATGATTTGTGGCGTGGCTTTTATTGGGCATGGCAACTCAAACATTATGACCGCATCATGTTTTCATATCGTGATATGCTGGACATCGAAGATGAGCAAAAGGAACGAGCACGGAATATACTTGGCTACGGCGGTTGCGCCATTGGTCTAGTTCTGTTATTGATATCATTCATCAAGAAAGAACCTCCGTGGACGCGGATATTGACAGGACGGGCGGCAAGCTAACAAATCTGTCACAGTGACGAGTGAAACTAACGCATGCAGGCGATAGCTTCTGTTGTGCCGCAAAACGCTATTCAAATAGAACTTTGCCTGCGCCTAACAAACGGCAAACCGGCGCTCGCACACTGGATAGGCGAGGGAAGTTCAAGTCTGGCTAAATGTAAAGTGCTCGCTCCATTGCTCGCCGCCAGAGCAATCGATGATCAGTTCGATACTGGCGGCTCGCAACGGCGGTTTGCCTAAACGTTGTGCGCCATGGGCGTGCGGTTGGCTAGGTTCAGCGGGTTTATCGTTGCAGCAATCGGAGGGATTTACGGATCGCATCTTCATCAACTAACCGATCCGTCACGTACTTGTGCAGGATGCTCGATATCAGGGTTTGATATGGCAGGCCTTCACGTTGAGACCGACGCTTTATCTCTTCAAGTACGTTCTCAGCAATGCGAATATTCACAGAGCGGTTCTTCCGAATCTTCGCTAGAACTAATTCGATCTTTCGCCGTTCCTTTTTGGAAACCGGGCGGTACGAATCGGCTGACTTTTCAATCTGTCGTTCAAATGAATCGAGTTTGGTTTTCATGGTGTCCCCTCTCCATACAGCCTGTGAAACTTCCTGCTCGGAAAGACAGTCTTCAAAACGATGTTGTCGTCCTTGTCAAAAACAAATGGTACTACATGTGTGTAGCCCTTGTACGAAATCACGAAAATCATTTGCTTCGGACGTCCTGGATTGTCCAGGATCGCAAAGTATTTCTTCTCAAGTATCAGTTGTGCCACGTGTTCCAAAGAGATATCCCGCTTCTCCTTTAGTCTTTTGGCTTTGACTTCATCCCAGAGAATGTCCATAGCTCAATATATGGCAAATGGTATACAATGTCAATGCACAGCACGGCCACAGGCGCCTAACAAACACCAAACCGGTGCTCGCACACTTGGTAGGCGATGTTAAAACTAGGTTTGGCTGAAGGCAAAGTGCTCGCTCCATTGCTCGCCGCCACGAAATGGAATCAGCCATAGTGGCAGCTCGCAACGGCGTGTTGCCTGAACGTTAGGCGTCAGCACAGGCTATTTGAAATGGGTTTTGCGGCGCATCTAGACCATATGAAACATTGCCATTCGCGCATATGTGCTGTTAGGTCGATTTCCGCAACTCGGGCGACACGTGTCGCAGATAGTAATCAGATCTCATACTAAGGAGAAAGCATGACAGGTAAAGTGAAACCACTATGGCAGATTGTCTTGCTGGCAGTCTGGATCAATTGTGCTGAAACGCTCCGATGGATGCTTTACACGAAACCAAGATTTGATGGTCATTTTCAAAGGATGGGACTGGAGCTACCCAACAAGCCCATCAATGGAATCTTGTGGATTATGTGGGGCGTCGTGATCGCAGTCATTGTGTTTATGTTGTCCAAGAAATTCAGTCTCTGGCAGACAACCATCATTACATGGCTTGCCGTATTTGTGCTGGTTTGGATTGCGCTCTGGAACAGTGCGGTCTTGCCTCTCGAGATATTGCCTGTCGTTGTTCCCCTGAGCTTGATCACCATATTTATTGCGGCGCTCATAGCAAAGAAGTTGGAGCCTCAAGCATCAACCTAGATATGAGAAGGCAATTTGAGTGACTGCTGCTCCTGTTACCAAAGTGCCAGCGGGTGTGCGCCGCCAAACGTCCGTAGAAGAGCCTTGCCTGCGTCTAGCAAACGCCAAACCGACGCTCACTCACTGCATAGGCAAGGCAAGTTTTTAGTTGGCAAAATGAAGTGAGCTCGCTCCATTGCTCACCGCCCGAGCAACGGAAGATCAGTTCAATACTGGCGGCTCGCAACGGTGTGTTGCCTAAACGTTAGGCGCAAGGCCGCACGTCATGGAGCTTTGCACATCACCACCATTCTATCAAGGAGGATTTGCGATGCCCGAACAATCTACACAATCAAAAAAGCTGCAGTGGAAATGGATAGGGATCTCAATGGTAATGTATGCACTATTCTATTTGCTCCCGCTGATATTGCTGGCGAACGTGGCGGGAGTGCTAGCTTCTGTGTGGCTGTTCGCAGGCGTGATCATAATCTCTGGCGTAGCGGGGTTCTTGTCGAAGGAAGTCACAATTCTGGAGCCCGCAATTGCGGGTGTTGGTTTGGTGGTGCTCTTCGGTGTTGGATCGATGCTCTTCATTCCGCGACAGATCAACATAGGAGGAATGGCACTGGGGACGGTGATCTTGTCTGCCGGCGTCTTTCTTTTGTCCATCTTGGGTTCGTGGTTCGGTGAACGTGCGCAAAAGCTCTGGATGCCTAAATCTCCTGAGGAGGCCCCAAACCAATGAAAGTACTAATCATTTAGAATTGCACAACCGAAGTTGGCTTGTGGTCGAGGCAACGGAACACTGCGGAGTACGCTAGCCGGGCAGTGCGGCGCCTATCAAACGCCAAACCGGCTCGCCTCCGTCCTTCGGACTTCCGCCTGCGCTGCGCTTCGGCGGACCCCGAAAGAAACTAGGGGCTGACACTTGCTCCATTGCTCTCCTCCAGAAGGTGAATCATGGCGCACAGGGCCGCCACGAAATGGACTTAGTCCTAAAGGCGGCCCGCAACGGCGGTTTGGCTAAAACGTGCGGTGCAGGCAAAGGGCCATTTGATAATGCGTTTTGAGGAACATATATTTGTGCAAGACCTGCAAGCGGTATTATCCGGCAAACATTCCAAGGTGGAGTTATGCGCAAAGTGATCTATGCAACATCCCTATCTCTCGACGGGTATATCGAGGCAGCAACCGGTGATCCCAGCTGGGTCTTTCCCGACGAGGAACTCCACAAGCACTTCAACGCCCTTGAACAAGACATTGGTATTCATTTGTATGGTCGCCGAATGTACGAACTCATGGCTGCCTACTGGCCCACTGCCGATCAGAATCTTTCGGCGCCCCCATACGAGATCGAGTACGCACATATCTGGAGGTCTGTGCCCAAACTGGTCTTCTCAAGGACCCTTGAAGCGGTGGAATGGAACTCAAGCCTAGTCAGGGGCGACGCAAAGGGGGAAGTAGCAAGGCTCAAAGCACAGCCCGGGAAGAACATGAGTGTCGGAGGCTTTGCTCTGGCTTCGGCTCTGGCCACGGCCGGCCTAATCGACGAATACCGCTTCTACTATGTACCAGTTCTCCTGGGGTCTGGCAAAGCAGCGTTCGCGGAGCTCGGGCAGAGGATCCGGCTTCAATGGCTCGAAACACGAACCTTCCAGTCCGGTGCCGTGCTGGTCAGATGTCGGCCCGCATCGGAGTAGGCGTGTTGCCTATACGTTATGCGAAAGCAAAGATACATTCGGTATGGCGGTTTGCGGCACCAGATAACAACCATTTCACCTTCTTACGAGGTTTGACATGATTGACTGGCTCTCATCTCACCCTTTGATAGCTGGTGTTGTCACTTTCCTTTTGGCGTGGGTCGATTGGCTGCTCACCATCATGCAAGAACGGGAGCGCCAGCTTCATTACGCCGATCATTACGAGAGCTATCCAGTTAACACAATCGAGGGGAATCAAAGGTACCAGACAACGGTCAATGCGAAGCGAATTGTTGAACCCAGGCACCTCATTCCAGCGTTTATCATGACTGCCATTGTGACATTTGCGATTGTTTGGGTCCCAGAGAATTTCCGTCCGTTATTGCTCGGCTATGTGTGGGGTCTGTACCTTATCGTGAGCACGACGCATTTGGGTAATCTCCTTGGGTACAAAGCTGGACGGCATGGCCTTCACGGCAAGATATATTTGCATCAGCGCACTGGCTATCTCATGCAAATGGGACGTTATTTCGCACTCTCTTTGTTTCTCATCCTTCTCGCAGTCTGTTCTGCCTCTCTCTTTATCGTAGGTGTTGCTGTGGGAGGAGTATCATCTGCTGCTCGACAGCTGGTGTGGATGCGAAAAATCCCAACGATCGGAGAATCAGATGAAGCACCGTCATCTGCTCATATCATCGGCTAAGAAACCGATCGAGCAGGGAAGTGAAGCTGGTCGCAGGTTCTTCACTATATGCCGCAAAACGCGGTCAGAATTGAACTTCGCCTGCGCATAAACGTTAGGCGTGAGCAGAGATTCATTCGAGATGGCGGTTTGCGGAACATTTGATCGAACAATCCTCAGCGCATTTGGCCACAACCCACAGGACTAGGAGGAGTTACGATGCCTAAGCATCGCATTTTCACGACATCGTTTGCGACGCTCTATCCGCTGTATGTTCAGAAAGCGGAACGAAAGAATCGCACAAAAGAAGAAGTTGACCAGATCATTTGTTGGTTGACGGGCTATGACCGAGCCGGATTGCGTCGGAAAATTGAACAGGGAAGCGATTTAGAGACCTTTTTTGCTCAAGCCCCAGCCATCCATCAGAATAGTTCGCTTATCAAAGGCGTCGTGTGCGGTGTACGAGTTGAAGAAATCGACGATCCGCTTATGCAAAAGATACGCTATTTGGACAAGCTGATCGATGAGCTTGCTAAAGGAAAGGCTATGGAGAAGATTCTTCGGCAATGACTCGCTACGCTGCATGAGACGATGGCGATAAGACAACCTGTCGTTCGTACGCTCAACTCTTTGTGCCGCAAACCGTTTTGATATAGAACTTTGCCTGCGCTTGACAAACGGCAAACCCAGCGAAGCGGGGCAAGCCGGGGCTTCCGCCCAAAGATGGAGCGAGGCGGACAAGCGCACGCTGGATAGGCGATGTTGAGTCAACCCAACGTGTAACCAGAGGAGGCACGATAATGAATGCACCGGAAGATCCCGAACGCGAGATATCACGCTATCGAGAGGGACCAGACCTGCTCGAACAGGCAGTGATCGGTCTGCGAGATTCCCAGTTAGATGCGGGGCCGGCTGGAGGAGGCTGGTCCATTCGTGAGATTGTCCATCACATTGCCGATGGCGATGATATTTGGAAGATGGGCATCAAGATGGCAATCGGCAACGAACAAGCGGAGTTTGACTTGAGATGGTACTCGTCGATGCCTCAGGTCACCTGGAGCGATCGGTGGGCGTACAGCCGTCGATCGATAGCAGCTTCGCTGTCGCTGCTCAGAGCTAGTCGTGAACATGTTGTCCAGCTCCTGGCAAGCGTACCAGAAGCGTGGGATCGCTCTGTCGTTGTGCGCACGCCTAAGGCGGGGATCGAGCAAGTTCCAGTTGGATTTGTGATCCGGATGCAGGCGGATCATGTGATGCATCATCTCGAGCGAATACGCGCCATTCTACAGGCGGGGGGCGCCGCCTAGCAAACGGCAAACCGGCTCGCCTCTGTCCTTCGGACTTCCGCCTGCGCTGCGCTTCGGCGGACCCCGATAGATAGTATCGGGGTAGGCCGGTCGGCGGGTAGACGCTCGCACGCTTGAGGGACTCAAGAATTTCAGTGATTGGCAAATGTCTTTGAGGTCGTCGGGGGTAACACGTGTTTCTACCAGAGCAATTGAGAGTCAGTTCGATTCCGACGGCTTGCAACGGTTCTACCCATCGGAGTCCGCTTCACAGGACGCGGATGGGCGTGTTGCCTAGACGTCAGCGGCAAGTAAGGGCCTCATTGGTTGACTCATAATCGTTCGATAATACAATGACCACACTCGAGACGGATTTTGGAGGTATTGCTGCCGGACTTCTTCTTTCATCTGTCGGCTTGATTTCAATCGTAATCTCTCTGTTTCGCCTGAGAAGCAGGGATTTGTCACTCCTCAATTTCGGCCTCTTCTGCTTTCTCAACGGGATACGATGGCTGGTTGAGATTCCGACAATGAAAGCGTTGGTCGGCTTCCCATTCACTGTTCCATATTTCCACGGACTCCTCACCTATGCAATTGTGATTCCGTTCTCCGCTCTTCTTGTCGACCTTTTCGGTCGCGGGTTGTACGATTCAATGCTTTGGGTCTTCCGGTCCACGATCGTCTATGCTGTTGCTGCTGTGGGATTTGACCTGTTTCGTTCAGAACCTCTCGCGGATGTTTCGATCAATGCGATTGTAATTGTTTTGTGGTGCGTTGTCTGGATCGGGAATGTCGTCTTCACTAGAACGCAGCAACATCGTGAACTGCGCGTGTTGCGGATCGTGTTCTTGACCACTCTTGTGTATACAGCGATCGACAATCTTATCAACATACGCATCCTTCTCTGGGGAGTGAACTTCGAGCACGCTGTCTTCCTGGTGTTGTGTATCGGCTTGGGGTACGTCGCCGTTCACCACTTTTTCTCCAACGAAAAGAAGTTGCTGGGAATCGAGCAGGAAATAGAGATCGCCCGACGGATCCAACGCTCCAACCTTCCCGGTAATCTTCGCTCTCCCAGTGGGATTGAAATCGTCGCGCGATATGTTGCAAAGTCTACAGTCGCAGGAGATTTCTATGATATCCAAATCACAGGAGAATCTGGTGTGGGTATCCTGATTGCCGATGTGTCGGGCCACGGCATAGGTGCGGCACTGATTGGCTCAATGCTGAAGGTTGCGTTTGCCTCACAGGCAGAGTGTTGTTCCAATCCGTCGAAAGTGCTCACCGAGATCAACCGTATTCTCCATGGAAAGATGGAAGAATCATTTGTCACAGCCTGCTCTCTTTTCATCGACGTCGCCAACGGAAGAGTGCTCTACGCGAATGCAGGACACCCGCCGCCTTTGTTGTGGAGAAGCTCAAAGAAGGAGGTGTTCCGATTTCCACCTGGCGGCACTATATTAGGTCCGTTTCCGGAATCAGTATATGAGAACGCGACCGTCGATATAGCAAGACATGACCGCCTGTTTCTCTATACAGATGGGATCATCGAAACGAGAAGCAGGACAGGGGAATTCTTCGGCGATGTTCGTTTGGAGGAGTTTGTCAAAGGACATTCTTCTGACTCGGCCAATTCTGTTGCGGACATGTTCATTGAACATCTTGGTACGTGGTCGGGGAGGTCACAAGAGAGCACGCTTGATGACGATCTCACATTGATCGTCATAGATGTGCTGGCCGAACCAGATGCGTCGAAGCTTGGCACGTCCAGGAAAGATGCGTGCTAAGCAAGAATGAATCGACCTACGGCACTTGTGTTTGAAGTTATCAAATAGCAACGCGGCCCCGGGGAGCCTGGCGTTTCAGCGGACAGGCTTTCAACAGATCCACCCATCGGAGACCGCTTCACAGGACGCAGATGGGGAGCTAAACGTTAGGGGCAACGGCCCCGTCTGAGGTTGTGGTTTGCCTGTTTTTGTGTCCTTGCTCCACGAGTGAGAGCATCCATATCCAGAGAGAATTTCGAAAGGAACAATCATGGGAATCTTCAGCGGGAGAAAACCACTCTTCGACTCTACCAAAGTCGAACATTTCACCAATTCGTACCAAATCGGTAGTAAACTCATCGTCTGCCCACATTGCGGCCACAACCAATTCGATCAAGGGACAGCGCTACTCAACACACCCGGAATGACCTTCTTCGGCCTCGATTGGGCCAACAGGACTGCCGCAATTCTCGCTTGCAGGCAGTGTGGTCGGCTTGAGTGGTTCCTACAACAACCGGAAGAAATGAAGTGATTTTGATGGTGCATTTTGCAGCTTAATTGGAGAAAACATGGGCAACGAGCGCAATCGAGTCTGTCCCGTCGAGCTCGCATCATCGCTGGACAGCAAAATGAGACGCTGGCTTCAAAATCCACATGACATTCTTGCTCCGTTCGTCAAAGCGGGAATGAGGGTCCTCGATGTAGGCTGTGGCCCTGGATTCTTTTCCGTTGAGATGGCGCAGATGGTGGGCCCAGGTGGGCAGGTGATCTCCGCTGATCTACAGAAAGGCATGCTTCAGGAATTGGCTCGAAAGGTCAAGGGGACAGCACTTGAATCAAGGATCAAGCCTGTGCACTGTGAGAGAGGATCGATCAACGTTTCGGATCAAGTCGATTTCATCCTTGCTTTCTACATGGTTCACGAGGTACCAGACAAGAGAGCTTTGTTCGAGCAGTTAAGAGCGGTGTTGAAGAAGGGGGGACAGTTACTGCTTGTTGAGCCAAAATGCTTCCACGTATCCGAGAGAGAATTCAAATCGACACTCAAGATAGCTGAAACCGCGGGCTTCAAGGTCACCAACGGCCCTAAATTGCTCTTGAGTTGGTCGGCCGTTCTAGGAAATGCCGGTGAAGCGGCGTAGAAGATCTATCACAAACCGCGTCAGACAAAGAAATGTGGGCGCCTGACAAATGCCAAGCCGGCTCGCAACTGTTCTACCTGAAGGACAAGTGCACGCAACGGATCTTTCCATAAGTTCTTGTGCGGCACATCTACTCGACCATAGAGCGATGTTCCTGGAAACCATGGAAACAACAATTGGGCAGCATAATAGTGTGGAGGATGAACCGTGGCGCTAAAACCAAAGAGGAGTGATCACGGCCTGAATCGAGGGTCTCTGACCGACAAGTCCGTCAAGCCACGCAAGCCGGCCATCAAATCCAAATCCCCGGCTATGAGGAGCACTGAGCAAGCCTTCGGGAAACGCGCATCCCGGCTCATCGACCAGCGGATCCGCGACCTGGGGGGATGGCGAGGGGAGGCCCTGGCCTGCATGCGGGCGCTGATTCTGGAAGCCGATCCCGGAGTGACCGAGGAGTGGAAGTGGATGGGCACTCCGGTATGGTCGCATGACGGGATAGTCTGTACCGGGGAGGCGTACACGAAGGTCGTGAAACTCACGTTCGCCCGGGGGGCGAAGATCTCAGACCCATCGCACCTCTTCAATTCGAGCTTGGGAGGCAACACGCGGAGGGCGATCGACATTCACGAAGGGGAGAAGGTTGACGCTGGCGCTTTCAAGGCGTTGGTGAGGGCCGCGGTGGCACAAAATGGACCGCCGGTGAAGAAACGGTAGATCCTGTGTTGGTCTTTTGAAGCGCAAAAATCGATTCATGCAATACTTTGCCCGCACATCATTAAACGACAAAATGAAATCCATGGTTCTTACAATAATTCGTTTCGTTGGCTTTCTCTTTACGATTTACATTTGGCGAACAGTCCAATTCGGACGATTCTCCCAGCTCACATCTCTAGCCATAATCATCGGAGCTGTCATGCTGGTTTTTCCAGTGGTCTGGATAGGAAGGAGGGTAGTCGACGTCAAGCCGACGATTGAGCGTCTCGCCTGGATAACGACCATCGTTCATATGCTCCTCATGGTTCTCTATGGTGCGCCGGTTATTCAAGCCTTGAGGTTCTTTCAAGTCGAGCGCGGCATGAATATTCCGGTACCCGTCGAGTTCGGAATGGTGCTGGGTGCGCTCACGGGTGTCACTTCGTTGCTGAGTGTAGTAAATCTCGCCTTAAGCGGACTTGGAGCGCCATTTGCTATTGCGTTGAGCAAGCGTCTCGCAAATCGCTGGATGTACCGTTGGACGAGGAATCCAATGGTTTTAAGCACTCTTGCCACGCTTCTGTCAGCCGGTCTCTATTTGCAGTCGCTGCATTTTGTTCTATGGGTTGTTCTCCTTGTTACACCAGCGTTGATATATTATCTCAAAGCGTATGAAGAACGCGAGCTTGAAATCCGTTTCGGCGCGCCATACTTGGATTACAAAGCCAAGACTTCTTTCCTGTGGCCAAGGAAGCCGGCGAGTTGAAAACAATCCACAAAACAATGCTCTCAATCGTGAGTCAATGACCTTGCTGATAAGTCGACTCTTGAACGCTGTCATCCTTCTGGCTGGCTTCGCTCTCTTGGGATGCTCAACCGTGTACAGAGTCACGAATGACAATCCACACCCTCAAACAAACGACATCTCTACAGAAGAGTTCTTTGCGAGAGCAGGCAGTGATCGCTGGGACGTACTTCTTGTGACGGGGCAACAGAGGATAGCCACCATTCTATCAGTGCAGGGAGATTCTGTTATTCTAGTCTCTCAGATGGATTCATTGACAATCCCTATCCGCCAAATACAATCCGTTTCGAAGAAGAGATCCGTTGATGCCCTCCTTGTGTATCCATTTGTGGGGATGATTGGTGGGGTCCTCGTTGGAGTCAGCCTACCCTCGGATAACAACTCGAAGAGAGGAGAGCTGGTTTGTTAATCGGAGCGGCGATTGGAATAGCCGGGGGATTGACTCTCGGGCTCTTCTTTCCACCAAAGACTGTTTATGAATTCACTCTGGCAGGGGGCAATCGCTAGTTCGTCACGTGTATTGTCAAGCGGGCCACAGAAAAGGTGACACGCTTTTGTGGTGTGCCGCCAAACGCGATCGAAATTGAACTGTGCCTGCGCAGGTTGCGCCACTTGTCACCGATGAAAATCATAGGTCATGTTCCCTTTGCTCACCTCGCCCTGACTTGGAGTATGTGGCCTGCTTCGGTCCTTGCGCAACCGCTCGAATGCACGTATGTGCAAGTTCCCATCTGGCATCTGTCTGTTCAATATCTTGGGTTGACCTATCATCCGGGTGGAGGGAATACTCCTGAAGTGTACCCCCTGAAACTCGACAAAAAGGCTTATCTTGTTCTTGATGTAGGCGTTGCTGCCAACCTTGACTACCGTTTGAACAACTACTCGTTTCTCCGTTTTACGTCAGCATTGTACAAGGATTGTGCATTCGTCACGGCTGGGTGCGCTCATCTGGGTCCGAGGCTCGAACTTTCTTGGGGTGACAACAGTGTCAATGCAGGTATCAGTCCCATTTTCAGTTTCAGGAGGGATTGGCATCGATTCGAGCAATACAAGGACGATGAATTCTACGGTGACCGGGTCTATCAAGGATGGCAGTACCGTTTCTTCCCGTTTGCAGTTGAATTCGAGTATTTTCGGAAGATCAACGAGTCGGCAGAATTTCAGTGGTCAATCATCCCCGGTGGAGAACTCATTGTCACTTCCTTATTTGGGGTCAGGATCCGGCTCTGAACACTCCAGGCACAAGTGTTCGTCTTGTCACAAAAGGTTTAAGGGTCTTCGTCTGCCAAACAGCAACCCGCCCCGGCGAGCCTGGGGCTTCAGTGGGCGCCTGCAACAAATCCACCCGTCGGAGTCCGCCTCGCAGGACCCAGATGGGCGTGTTGCCTGGACGTTATGCGCAACGCCGCTCAAATCGATTCGTAGCGTCTCGAAATCACATCAAAGCAAAGAGGTAGCCGGTGAACACCAGATCCAGACAGGCAAAGGCGGATCCCCCCGATTCTTCACTCATCCTTGTCACAGGTGCGACGGGATATGTAGGTGGGCGCTTGCTTCATTCCTTGGAGAGCCAAGGTTATCGCATCCGCTGCCTCGCTCGCCGTCCTGACTTTCTCAAACCGAAGGTTGCACAATCGACTGAAGTTGTGGCGGGAGATGTACTTGAGCGCATCAGCCTTGATACTGCTCTGCGTGGGGTACAAGTTGCCTACTACATGATTCATTCGATGGGTGCCGCAGGGTCCTTCGTGGACAATGACCGACGAGCTGCGCACAACTTCGCCGAGGCTGCGAAGGCGGCGGGTGTGGAGCGCATCATCTACCTTGGTGGGCTGGGCGATGATAGACAGGATCTCTCCCCACACCTGCGCAGTCGGCAAGAGGTGGGGCAGATCTTGCGCGAATCTGGTGTGCCTGTCCTTGAGTTTAGGGCCTCCATTGTCATCGGCTCAGGTAGCTTGTCCTTCGAAATGATACGCTCGCTAGTGGAACGGTTGCCGATCATGACGACGCCCAAGTGGGTTTCTATGCCCGCACAGCCAATCGCCATAGAAGATTTGATTGCATATCTCAATGCTGCACTTCATCTGCCCATATCACAGTACCGTGTTTACGAAATCGGCGGCGCTGATATAGTATCATACGCTGACATCATGCGCGCGTACGCCCGGTGCCGCGGAATTCGCGTCCGGATGATATCAGTGCCAGTTCTGACTCCCTTCATTTCTAGCTTATGGCTGGGATTGGTGACACCCTTGTACGCTCGCATCGGACGCAAACTGATTCAGAGTATTGTTCACTCCACGGTTGTTCGGGACGATGCTGCGCTCAAGGTGTTCGACATTCGTCCAATGGGGATTGAAGAAGCCCTTCGCCACGCTCTTGCAAACGAAGAAAAACGGTTTGCCGCTACACGCTGGTCCGACGCACTGTCCTCATCGGGCGAGATGCCATCCTGGGCTGGCGTGCGGTTCAGAAAACGGCTGGTCGACTCGCGAACGGCGCACGTCTTGAGGCCCCCCGCTGTCGCCTTCAAGCCCATCGAGCGCATCGGCGGCGAGACAGGTTGGTACGCCTGGAACTGGATGTGGCATTTGCGAGGGTATCTCGACTTGCTCGTGGGAGGTGTCGGTATGCGACGCGGCCGCCCGTCCTCACAAACGCTGCGCATTGGAGATACAGTTGACTTCTGGCGTGTCGAGTCGTTTGAGCCCGACCGCCACCTGCGTCTTACTGCTGAGATGAAGCTACCTGGACGGGCGTGGCTGCAATTCGATGTCGGCGGCGACAACTCTTCAGCGACGATTCGTCAGACGGCAATTTTTGATCCGATAGGACTGTTCGGACTGACTTATTGGTACGCGCTCTATCCGTTCCATCTCCTGGTGTTTAGTGGCATGCTGCGGCGAATCGTGGATGCAGCCCTGCAAGAAGATGAGCGGGAACTGGATGGATAGACTGTAAGGTAATGCTCAACGTCTTGGATCCGGGGAGGGCGCTGCTTCTGCCAAACGGTACCATGGCCCCGGGGAAACCTGGCACTTGAATGGGCAGGCTTGCAGCGGATTCCCCCGTCGGAATCCGCTTCACAGGACGCAGATGTACAAGCTGCGTGTACCCTGAGCGTGGGCATACATTCGAGAGCCACTCCAGTGAAATCAAAACTTCAGAGACTGATTCCGACGTTGGCTTCAATCGCCGTGGGCATCATCCCGGTTATTGTCCTTATTTATTACTTTGGCGTGTCGCGCAAGCTTATAATCGGCTGGGGAGTCCTTTCGTACGTCCTTGGCGTAGCTGGTTTCAAAATGCCCTCGTACCATTTATTCGTTGTCAAGGTGCTGCATGGGAGGCTCTCCAATACTTGGCTTAGTGCTTCCCATGGCCTTGTCTCCGCAATTTCGGAACTCGGCACAGCATTGCTGTTCTTCATCTTTGTGGTTCCGAAGTTAACCTTGGTTCAACTGATTGGATTTGCTCTCGCAGCCGGTGCGGTCGAAGCCATTGTCTTGCCGTTCATCGAGAATCCGCTGAAGGGAACGCCATTGGAGGAGCACTCGTCGGAAGTGATTTAAAGATCGTCCACCAGCAGTCTGACTCCCTGGATGTCAGTGTTGGAACGATTACTGGCTCTCTTTCCACACGTTGCGACTCGTGGTTCGGTCTATGTTAGCTTCATTTCTGGAAACGCTGTTCCGGCCGTTCTGGCAGTCTTGACCTTTGCTTCGGTTGACGGGCGGGCATACTTCGCTCTCCTTGAGAAATGGCCATTTGACGATATCCGGGTATTGGTGAAGATCTATCGCTCCATAGCACTTGTAGCGTTTGCTCAAACTGCGCTCTTTGTATGCTTCTACTACTATCTAATGTGAGTGTGCGCCCAGGGCGACCACACTGCTTGGTTTGAACGCGCACTGCCGGCACGATAGTGCATCTCTACAATCGACACGGGATCTGCCAATGTCCGCATCCGACAAGAAGTTGATAATTCGAGAATATGTCGCGAACGTCATCAACACCGGCAATGTAGGCGAGATAGAAAAATATGTCTCAGCCGACTACACCGAAGTATCCGAAGGCAAGCGATACCCGATTGGGCCTGCGGAAGCCAAAGAGCACATTCTTGGAGTTCGTCAGACGTATCCCGATCTGGCCGTCACTGTCGAGCAACAGATCGCTGATGGTGAATATGTGGCTTCATGCATCACAGCTCGGGGGACTCACTTGGGTGTCTGGCTTGGCATCAAACCCACAGGCAAGGTCGTCACATACACAGGAGTCAATATCGATTGGGTAGTCGACGGCCGAATCACAGAGCATGGCGGTGCCGCTAATCTTCTAGGTCCGTTGCTCGAAATCGGAGCAGTTCGGGTCGTTGGTCATGGTGACTCTAAGTGACAGAGCGATTCGTCACCCTCACTGTGACGCGGGTTGCACGCCAATTACAATAGGGAGACATTCAAATGATAGACAACAGCTATCTCATTCTAACAGTTCTCTTTGTCGCTTCCGCATTCATTCGGACAGCGTATGAAATTCTAAAGGACTCCGGTAAGGTCGATCCGGAGAGCAAGCCCGTTTTTGCTTTCATCTTCACAGTCATGTGTATCCTGTGGGTCTCCTGGTTCAGCTTGTGCCTGATGGATCCATACAAGATCGACGTGCCGAACTTTTTGCGATGGAGCGGCCTTGCCCTGTTCGTCGCGGGGATGATTCTCGCTTTTGGAGCCCTCTCGCAGCTCAGAGGACTTGAGAACATCGACCATCTCGTCACGACCGGATTGTTCACGAAGATCAGGCATCCGATGTATACCGGCTTCGTCTTATGGATTCTTGGATAGAGCGTGTATCACAGTGCCATCGTCAGTCTGCTCGCCGGATTGATTGTGATCGTTCACATTTTCTTCTGGAGACGGTGGGAGGAGGCGCGGCTTCTAACGCAATACGGAGATACATATAGGAAGTATCGGGGGACAACATGGTTCTGACCGGCGCACATAGAACTGCAGGCGAGCACGACCGGCAGAACATAGTTTGCGCAAGCTAACCGCGTGGAGAGCTTGGGACTGAAGCGATTCTTCCAAAGATTGGGATGATGAACATCGGCGATGTTACCACCTGGCAGCGGACTTTCACGGAAGAAGAAATCCGGCGGTTCGGAAAATTGTCAGGTGACGAGGGTGCCCATCACATTCAGACCGACGAGCTTGGCCGGCTGATGGCTCAGGGATTGCTCACTGCTACGCTGCCTACCAAGATCGGCGGAGACCTTAACTTCATTGCACGCGAACTGACGTTCCATTTCCTGAGGCCCGTCTATGCCGGAGACACGATTGAGTGTCAGGTCACCATCATCGACGTGCGGGAAGAGAAAGGGCTCGTTCAGGTATCTTCGGACTGGATCTGCCGCAATCAGCGAGGCAAGGAAGTTATGAGCGGAAAAGCCGCAGGACTCATTCGTCGATAGGAATCTCCATGTTCGATGCGCCGCACGCAACAATCAGCAATTCGCCAGCTTAATCGAATCATGCGGTATTGTCCTGACAGAAAATGACCCGATGAAGGGGTGCATGAGAAGAAATGTGCGTTCGGGGAATCTGCTGCAATGGTGTTTGAGCCGATCTGAGCGGCCCGGGAGTGAAGCGGTCAGACATCAATGAGGGAGACAGCGTTTTCGTAGAAGATCTTCTTGCCATCCCCAAGCGGGATGCGCATTTCCTGAACGAGTTTCGTCTGGTTATCGACGATGTCGTACCGGTACCCGCGGGGGAACATCCCCGAGGCCGAGCCAAAGAGAATCCGTCCCGGCCCATACACCGCAAGGGCTTTCTGAAATATCGTCCGGAGATCGGGCTTCGAGGGGTGATCTGCCATCCACGAATTCGATCCCGCCGTATCCATATACACATTTTGACATTCTTTCCCAACCTCAAGCGCTTCCTCGAATCTTCCTCCACCAAAATGCGGTATAACGAACTTGATTCCGCCGTACTTTTTTGCGACAGGGATCAGGTCTTTGGGATTGGAGTAGTCCTCGTTGGTACGAGTTTGCATCCCTGCATACTCACGCGGCTTGATCGTGATCTTCCCGAACTGCGTGAAAACGATCGCTTTCGTCTCCTGACACAGCTGGAACAAGGGGTCGAGCCACGCGTCGCCTACGCTGATGTGATACAATGATGGTGCGAGCAGGATGCCGCGGAGTTTGTCTTGCTTCAAACGCTTTTCGGCATTTTGCATCAGCAGATTTGAATTCGGATCGATCGAAAAGATTCCCGCGAATCTTGTCGGAAAGGCCTGTACCGCCTTGACGACAGAATCCTCATCTCCCGCGATACTGCTGAAGAGGAGCATGCGTTCGATTTTCCACTTGTCGATGATCTCGATCCAGCGCTTCGCAAGGATGACAGGGTCTTCGCCCGGGATTTCGATGCGCCCCTTCGTTGCGAGGTTCTTGAGTTCCGTGTTGAAGTCGAGCCGGTTCGGCTTCTGCCTCACGAGAAAACGGAAGTATGCGTGAGAGTAGAAGTGGACGTGAGCGTCGAATATTTTGAAAAGACCGATCATGAATCCGCGGGAACGCTTAGAATAATTCGATGGAAGGAACTGACGGAATCACGCCGCGCTCAGCGCCCAGGCGGAACAGCAGTTGCAGCGCTCTGAGACCGTTCTCGCCCATATCGATGGTCAATTCGCTGACATACATTTTCACGAATCGTTCTCCAAGCTTGACATCAATGCCCCGTCCGTACTGGAGAGCATAGGGGATAGCGTCGTCTTGATGCGTGTAACCGTAGTGGATACTCTGGCGCAATCCCTGCGAGAGCTTCCGTGCCGTCTCTTCACCAAGGTCCTTCCTGACCACGTCAAGCCCGAGAGGAAGGGGGAGCCCGTACAACCGTTCCCAGAGTTCCCCGAAATCGAGGATCTTGCTGAATCCCTGCTCCTGATACGTGATCTGGCCTTCGTGAATCAACAGCCCGGCGTCGAACTCGCCGCTGCTCACGCGATCCATGATCTGATCGAAGGGGACTTCGACCTGCTTGATCCCCTCTGTGAAGATCTTGAAAAGGAGGGAGGCTGTGGTCATTGCACCGGGCGTGGCAACTGTCTTGCCAGCCAGCTCATCGAGTGAACGGTAGTTCTTTGAGACAATGACAGGGCCGTATCCTTCGCCCATGCTCGCGCCCGTCTTCATGACCCAGTATCTGTCTGCGACAAATGCGTATGCGTGTGCGGAAATCGCGGTAACCTCAAGCTCACCGCGCAGCGCCCTCTCGTTCAATGTTTGGATATCTTCCAGGTGATGCTGAATCGTAATCCCATCGAGTTTGACCTTACCGCTTGAGAGGCCGTAAAACATGAATGCATCATCTGGATCCGGACTGTGTCCGACGCGAATAATTCTTTCCATCATACCTTCAGGTATTATTGAATAGGTTTCTCAGCTATGTAGATGGTGGCGATGCCCAGCGTCAGCGGATTGTGAAAAGCACCGATGAAGCCAATCGCCCCAAGGATTTTCAACATGACGTCACCGTCGGGGAATGACTGGACGGTGCTGGGCAAGTACTGGTATGCTTCCGGACTTCTGGAAATCGCGCCGCCGAGCCTGGGAAGGACCCGTGTAAAATAGAACGAATACAGCTGCTTGAACGGTGCACGCCGTGGACGCGAGAACTCCAGGATCATGACTGCGCCGCCAGGGCGAAGTACGCGATACATCTCCCGGAGCCCTCCATGGAGGTCGGAAAAATTGCGGACTCCGAATGCCACCATGACGGCGTCAAACGAATCGCCTGGGAATCGCAACTGCTCGGCCGATCCCTCTTCGACTGTGATAGAGTGCTCCAGCCCTCGCCGACGTATCTTGGTCTTCGCGATATTCAACATCGCGGGGGACAAATCGATCCCGTACACCTTTTCCACCGGGGGTTTCCACACCTCTAGTGCGAGATCCGCTGTCCCTGTGGCGACATCGAGGATCGTGCGGGGCTCGTACTCCAGCAGCAGCCGCACGGCCTTCTTGCGCCACTGGATGTCGAACCCGAGGCTCAGAAAATGATTCAGAAAATCGTAGTGCGGGGCAATCCGATTGAACAACGATCTGACGTACGATTGCTCGTACGTCTGCCGCTCCGTTGGGATAGTCTCGCGCACCGTCATTTCCAGCTCAGGATCGTCCCCGGAATCACGTCTAGCACCCTCGAAACAAAAAATATACGCAAGAGAGCCAAGATTTCCAACCTGAAAACGACTGTTGCCACTCCAGCGTTTACCGGAGGAACTTCTTTGCATATTGGGGTGCGCGGTTGCATTTGAAAGGGGCTATTGCTACTTTTCCGTCGAAGATGAAAAAACTCCTCCTAGTTGCGATTGTCATATCGAGTCTCACGTGCGATCACGGCCTGGAACCGCCCCCAAACGTGACACCTGGATTTGGAGGTACGATCTACTTCGGGAAAGGGACGTGGCCGGCAGCGGACAGTCTCGTAAACCTCTGGCTGTTCGCTTCGCAACTCTACCCGCTCGATTCTCTGAAGGTCTTCACAGGTCTCTTTTCAGACCCGCCGACGATCTACCTCTATCCGGCAACGGACAAAAACCTTCCGCTTTTTGTTGATTCAGTCTCCTATGTATTCAATCTGCCGCCGGGTACGTATAAGTACGTGGGAGTTCTTCAGCATGTGGCGAACGACATCAACGCGAGCAGCCTTCGGGTTGTAGGAGTCTATGGGACGAGCGACGTGCCGCCACTGCCAATCCCGATCATCGTCAATGAGAACAACTTCCAGGCGGGAGTAAACGTAAGAGTCAATTTTCGAAAACCGCCGCCGCAACCGTTTTGAAAACACTCCTGCTCTATATAACTTTCGTTTTGTTCTGGCCCGCGGTCGGGTTGGGTCAGTCGGTCTTCGGTACGCTTGAAGGAACCGTGAAGGACGCCGAGACCAGACAGGCAGTCGCCGGCGCGAATGTCACCCTCCGGTCCACCTTTATGGGGGCCGCAACGGACGCGCAGGGAAGATTTAGAATATCGAAGATCCCCCCCGGTTCCTATACTGTGTTGGTCTCAATCCTTGGATATCAACGCCTGACGCTGGATGGCGTCCGGGTTGTACGTGATGAGAGAACATCCATCGAGCTCTCCATCCAACCCGTGCCGCTGCAAACGGAGCCCGTGATCATTACGGCAAGCAGGCGCGAACAGAGTCTCCAGGAGGTGCCTGTGAGCGTTGCCACTGTCACGGCGCGTATGATCGCAGATAGGAACAATATCACGCTTGACGATGCGCTCCGGTACGTCCCTGGAGTCAACGTTCTCTCCGACCAGGTGAATATCCGTGGCTCGAGCGGCTACAACAGGGGAGTTGGCAGCAGGGTGCTGGTTCTTCTCGATGGTATGCCGTATCTGACCGGCGATACCGGCGAAATAAATTGGGAATCTATTCCCATGTTCACCGTGGATCGGCTGGAAGTTGTCAAAGGTGCGGGTTCAGCACTCTACGGTTCGAGCGCACTCGGAGGAGTCATCAACGTCATCACAAAGGAGGCCCCCGCAACACCGGAGCTGCGGTTCCGGATGTTTTCAGGGATGTACGACAAGCCCCGGTACTCGGAGTGGGACTGGTCTTCAAAGCCCAGATTCAACAGCGGTGTGGCGGTGAGTTATGCCGGTACATCGGGGGCGATCAGCTATCTCGTGAGCGCCGGCCGCACTGTTGACGAAAGTTACAGAGAAAACGACACGTACCATCGGTGTAGCCTGTTTGCCAAACTGAAGTATGATCTGTCGGGCACGCAGAGCCTGACGATTTCGGGCAACTACATCGATCGTTCCCACGGCAATTTCTTCTGGTGGAAAAGTCTTGCGGAAGCGACGCGCGTGCCGGAAAGCCAGCGCAACGGGGAGGTGAACTCTCACCGGGGCAATCTGAGTTTCGCGTACAAGGAATTCCTCTCAGACAAATTCTTCTATACTGCGAAGGTGATTTACTTCGGTAATTTCTGGCGGGATGACAGCCTGGGAAGAGTGAACAACGTCTCTACGTCCCATCTGTTCAGCTTCGACGTCCAGGCAACGTATGATCTCAACAGCTCGAACGTGCTGACATTCGGCGTTGCCAGCAACTACGACAAAGTCAGTGCGAACCTGTTTGGTACTCATCCGGGTGTCGGTGCTGCAGCATACGTTCAGGATGAAGTCGCGTTGACCGCGGAGCTGAAGCTCACAGCTGGATTGAGATTCGATTGGCAGAAGGTCTCGGTGCTGAACTCCACGGCCCAGCTGAATCCCAAATTCGGCATCGTGTATATGCCGGATAAGGAGACAAGCTTCAGGGCATCGTTCGGATCAGGATTCAGGTATCCGGCGATCGGCGAGTTGTATATCGAGAGCTCGACGAATGTTTCGGCAGTCGCCGTGCTCCCCAATCCCGACCTGAAACCGGAGACAAGTCTCTCGTATGAAGTCGGTGTCAGCCGGTCACTTGGACAGACGGTTTCCGTCGACCTGGCGGTCTACTCCAATGATTTTCGAAATCTGATCGAGCCGAGCGTTGGGATCAAACGGTATCGTCCCTACCCGGCGTCCCCGGTCGAGGTAGAAGGGCCCGTGATCCAGTTCGAAAACGTGACCAAAGCCCGCATTCAGGGGGTCGAAACAGTGGTGCGCGTCGAATGGTGGAAGAAATTCCTGTCAACAGATGTCGGTTACACGTACACATGGCCGCTCGATCTCGCAGACAACACGGTTCTGAAATTCCGGCCGCGTCATCTCCTCTACGCAAGCGGAGTCTTCTCATGGAATGCTCTGCGGCTGTCAGCGGATGCGCGCTACCTTTCTCGCATCGAGCGGATCGACGAAAACCTCGTGCGTCTTGCTCCAATCGTCAACGGAGAACAGCGCGTCGCAATCAAAATCGTGGACGTCCGCACGTCGTACGATCTCGTCGCCCTCAAACTCCCGCTGCGCGTCGGTCTCAACATCAATAACCTCCTGAACTATTCCTACGTTGAGTTGCTGGGAAACCTCGGCCCGGTTCGGACATACTACCTCACCATCGAGGGGATGTTCTAAACTTCTTCGGGATACGCCGTCTTGTAATGAACAAGCTTCGTCCCACCCTCCTTGCAAGAGAGTGAAGTTGTCAGTACTTTAGACCCCGTTCTGATTCTCTGGAAACGAATGCAGGCTGCGATCAACCTATGTATATCGATTCACACGCACACATCTACTTCGAAGACTTCAAAACGGATCTTGACGGGGTCCTGACGAGGGCTCGCGATGCCGGGGTCGAAGCGATCATAGTACCAGGCACGACGCTGGAATCAAGCCTGGAGGCCGTCTCGCTGGCGGAAAAATACGACGACGTCTACGCCACCGTCGGCATCCATCCGCACGACGCTTCGAAGGCCACACCCGACGTCCTGCAGCAGATTGAAGAACTGAGCAAGAACCCCAGGGTTGTAGCGATCGGAGAAATAGGTGTTGATTACCATTATGACTTCTCTCCGCGGGATGTGCAGCGGGTTGTCTTCCAGAGGCAAATCGAGATCGCCGTCCGGAGAAATCTCCCCATCGTAGTGCATACGCGCGAGTCACTCGAAGATGCCCTCAGAGCCGTAGAAGATGCGGTTCGGGAACACCCGGACTGGCGAGCGAATCGGCAGAATGTCCACACGCGATATCCTGCATTGAGAGGTGTCTTCCATTGTTTCCCGGGAGGAGCAGAAGACGTGTGGAAACTCCTCGACCTTGGTTTCCTGGTCTCATACCCGGGCATTGTGACATTCAAGAACTCGCCGTCTCTTGAGACGCTCAGGAAAACCGGTTTCGATCACATTCTTCTGGAAACCGATGCTCCCTTCATGTCGCCGGTCCCTCTGCGCGGTAAGAGAAATGAACCCGCGAACGTTGTTCTGATCGCCAGGAAGATCGCTGAGCTCTTTGGCGTTTCTGAAGAAGACGTTGCTCGAACGGCACGCTTCAATACGAAGAAACTCTTCGGCATCGGGCCGATGGAGCCACCCCAGGTAGCTTATAAGCTGCGCAATTCTCTGTACCTGAATATCACAATCCGATGTAACGCCGATTGTGTGTTCTGCGATCGGAAAGGGGAGGCAATCGTCAAGGGGCACAACCTTAAGCTCGACAAGGAGCCATCGTCGGAAGAGGTCATGAAGGCGATCGGAGATCCCACCGCGTACGATGAGATTGTCTTCTGCGGGTACGGAGAACCTACCATTCGACTCGACGTGATCAAAGAAGTCGCCGGTTGGGTGAAGCAGAAGGGGGGACGTGTGAGGCTCAACACTGATGGACATGGTAATGTGATAAATCACCGAAATATTGTGCCGGAACTCTCGGGTTTGATAGACACCGTTTCAATCAGTCTGAACTCGATCGATCCTCAGCAGTACGGTGCGATGATGCGGCTCGATGGAGAGGTGTATCACAAGGCCATGATCGAATTTGCCCGGGAGTGCAGGAAGCATCTGCCGAACGTCGTGATGACGATAGTAGGAATTGATGATGTCGATGTCGCCGCCGCGAGGGAATTCGTAGAAAAGACGGTTGGAGCGGAATTTCGTGTCCGGCCATATTTCTAGAAGTGATTGCACGAATCCTCACACAAAGGCGCCAGGCAGAATGTTCGCATCATATTGTTAGCAGCGTAGCGCGATATTATCGCGCAACGAACAGGTGTTGTAGAAGCAGGTTCTCGTATCTAAAGTTTACGGAGGGATTTAAGCAATGAGGTCTATTCGATTACTGTTCGTGATGATTGCGCTCCCGGCGATGCTCCTTGCACAGAAGCTGTCGGATGCCGAAAGGGAAATTCTGACTCTCCAGGACCAGCGCTCTCTGGGAAATGGGAAGTTGATTTCATACTTCGCCAGCCCGGATCCACGGCTTCGGATGAAGGCACTGATTGCACTGGCGTGCATTCAGGATACTTCTGCTTCGGCAGCCATAACTTCGATGCTGAACGACCAGGATTCGCGGGTCCGGGCGGCAGCGTCGTTTGCTCTGGGGCAGACGGGTCCGACTCGATATCAGGATTCACTCCTGAGCCATCTTGCAATGGAGAGCGATACGATCGTTGTGACGCGCATGATGGAAGCGCTCGGGAAGATCGGCACCGCGACCGCGCTGGAAGCGGTCATCGAGTTCAAGAACGCCGGCGGGAGTCCCTCACTCAGCGCTGCTCAGGCGTTGTCTGTGGCCCGGTTCGCTCTGCGCGGTATCAAGAATGAACGGTCGATTTGGTTTTGCTTCGAGCAACTTCATCGTCCTGACGCAGATGTCCGGTGGAAAGCGCTCTTCGCTCTGTGGCGGACTGCTCCGCATGGTTTGATCGACATCGAAATTGCGAAGCGGGAATCGCTTCTCACCGTCGTGTCAAAAGACCCGAACTCAGATGTGCGGCTCAATCTTGTCACAATGCTGGGGCGCTCGAAATCAGACTATGCCATGGAATTGGTGAAATCAATCCAGGCCGACGATCGCTTGAATCCCGACTGGGAAGTGGAAGTCCAGCTTGTTCGGGCCATCGCAGCATTCTCTGCATCAGCGCCGGAAAAACTGAACGAGGTCATCGGGTATCTCGCATCGCCGAATGACCATGTCAAGATCGCGACATTGCAGGCTCTTTCGGGATTCTCAAAACAGGCGATGGAATCGGCTGCCGATACGGCGAGCCTTCGTGGGGAGTTGCTCCGATTGACTGCTGTCCGGAATCCTTCCGCTGATCTCGTGCGGGGAGAAGCGATGGTCGCCTTGGCAAAACTCTTCCCGGAGGATTTCTCACGAAAGAACTATATGTCCGATAAGGATCTTTCGGTACGAGAAAAGACAAAGGTGATCGAGGCATTGAGCTCCATCCCATCAGGCCGAAGTCTGTCAATTACGCTTTTCTTGCTCGATGATCCCAATGTCAGGGTCGCAATGGCCGCCTGGGACTTCATTCGCCGCTACCTGACCCCGTCCACGATCGAGAAAATCCGGTCGGACAATCAGGAATGGGGGGACGCGAAGCAGACGTTGTATCGGAAGACGATGAATGCGTTGACAAGGAAAGACATGGCTATCACGCACCTGGTGTCCAACGCTCTCGCAGATACGACATTCTTCAGTCTGTTTCGGGATCCTAGACTTGCCGATTCACTGGTTCTGGCTTTGAAGGATGCGTATGTCCTGCTCTCGTCGCCGGACGATGTCGAAGCGATGCAGGCAGCGGCGGCCGCCATGGGCAGCATGAAAGACCCCAGGTTTGTGCCGGTGCTCGAGAAGTCGTTGAATGATCCGGACAAGACGGTCGCAGCAACAGCCGCAGCCGCTCTCCGGCAGATCACAAAGAATGACTACAGCGGCAAGATACCCAAATCGACCAGGGCGATGCATACGGATTATGATTGGCCGGTGCTTGAGTCGCTGAGCCAGTCTGCGCGTGCCGTCATCAAAACGAACAAGGGGACCTTCTCGATCCGCCTTCTCAAGGACGATGCCCCCTTCACGGTGTTGAACTTCGTGAAGCTTGCACGGAAGAACTTCTACAATGGGCTTTCATTTCACAGAGTGGTACCGAACTTCGTTGTTCAGGGGGGCGACCCTCGCGGCGATGGATGGGGAGGACCGGGGTATGCTATCCGTTCGGAATTTGGATTCGCTTCGTTTGAGAGGGGGGCAGCCGGGATTGCCAGCGCCGGGAAGGACACGGAGGGATGCCAGTTCTTCATCACTCACCAACCCACGCCGCATCTGGACGGCAGGTACACCGTCTTTGGGCGCGTGACGGATGGTCAGGATGTTGTCGATCAGATACAGATTGGGGACATTATCCAGCAAATAACGATCGAATGATTGTCGCAGGTGGCTCTAGCGCTGCCTGTACGTGTCGTACGTTCCCTGATGTGACGGGTCTGCGGCGATGAGGCGGTCATAAACTCCGCGGTCAGCCCATGTCAGAAAGCTGTCTGCGATCTCGAGATACTTCGAGTCGAACAACACCTTCACCAGGATGCTTCGCGGATTCTGTTTCTTCCTCAGATCAGCGATGGATTCGATTGCTTTCAGCATGGCGGTCTGACCTGCTTGCGCTTGTGTGGCGAGGAGATCGAGTCCGTCGAAGTGGTAGGCATAGAAGGCATCCCGGAATGCCTGGTATTTCATGTTCGTCAGCTCATCGATGAACCCGAAGCGGCTGTAGGATCCGGTCGGCGACTGCCATCCGCTGGCGTACGAGGATGAAACGGCTTGATTGCAGATGTTGAGCGCTTTCTGAAAATATCGCGCCCCTGACAGCGCAGTGTATGTTTCGAGGTCCATTCCTATGATCAGGTAGGCGTAAAAGTCCAGGAATGAGGACACCGGGTCAAAGCGATAATCGTCCTTCGACATTGGCTGGTTGGGCACGTACGGAAAATCCCATCGATCGTCGAGAAGTCTGATGACCTGCGTGTTTTTTCCGGATTTATCGACACCGGTGTAGATAGGGCGCTGACTTACGACAACAACCTGGGCGCTGTATTTGTCGTTTGCGCCGCTCAGAAAGAAAATCGTCATGGAACAATCGATCTTCTCCCCGCCAAGATCTTCATCTGTATAGCGATTGTTGTTGAGGTACTTCTTGACATCCGCTTCAAACGTTCGAAGATAGTCCCGCTGACCGGAGGTGATATTGTCGATATTGACTGTCACCTCGCAATTGAGTTCCTGCGCTGCCGCTATTCCCGCACATAGCAGGAACATCCCAAGTAGTTCCACCACACGACGCGGTTTCATAGGTCCCCACTCCTAATTGTGTCTGCGTCCAATATAGCCATTTTCCGGGCTTCTCACAAGGGATGGCCCCATGTCCATCAAGGTGATCTTCCTCCTCGTCTTTTTCCCCTGGCTTGTGTGTTCTGGTTTTCAAAACAGCGGACGCGGCGCCAGACCCAATGCACTCGCCAACGCTTTCGTCGCAGTTGGGAACAGCCCTTGGTCAAGTGAGTACAATCCCGCGGGACTTGTCACATGTCCTGAGGCGGAGCTGGCTGTATTCATGAATCCGCAACAGTTCGGATTGAAAGAGCTTCGGACTATCAGTGTCGCCGGAGTTGTTCCCTTGCATCTGGCGTCTCTTGGCATCGTGGCCGGACAATTCGGATTCGACCTCTACAGGGAGACGACGTGTACGCTCGCGATTGGGAAGGCAGTCGATGATGGAATTGCAGTGGGAGGGGCAATCAATGTGATCCGCATTTCTGTCGAACGCTACGGGGTCGTCACTGCCTCTTCGTGTGATGCCGGCGCACTTGTCGATGTGGCCGAAGGATTGCGGATTGGGTTTGAGTGGAAAAACGTCAGCGGTTCGAAGATCGGCGCCAGCGGTGAAGCGCTCCCTCAGGTACAGGACGTCGGTATCTGCTACACGTTTGGGGAGTCCTCGCTCCTGGCCGTGGGACTTGAGAAAGACATTCGATTCCCATTTGAACTCAAGGTGGGCTACGAACAGGAGCTCCTTCATGCGCTCACCATGCGATTCGGGATGTCAAGCAATCCGGAAAAGATTTCAGTCGGGCTCGGGGTACACTTCGGGGGTATTGAATTTTCTTACGCAGGATTAAGCCATCCGCAATTGGGATGGACTCATCAGGTCGAAATCTCATGCACAGCAGGTCGCTGAGGTCATATGAAAATGTCAACCATGATCATAACTTTGGAGGTTCTTCTTTCCCCATACCTGACCGGGATGGAAGAAGGTGATACACTTCGCACTCCTTTGCAGGCAGGATACGAACATCTCCTTGAGTTCGGCTCGGAAGAGGGGAGCGTGTCTGCAATGCTCGAGGTTCTCGACGGGATGAAGGATACTCCGCTCGACCTGAATCTGGCAAGCGGGGCCGAACTGGAACAAATCCCCGGTCTCGGACCGATCATCGCCAGCAGAATTGTGACTCGCAGGACCAGCAGGCCGTTCCGGAACACAGAGGAACTGGCCGAAATTCAAGGGATCGCACCCGATCTACTCAGGGCCGTCGCACCCTTTGTCACTGTGAAGCGGAGGGGCGCACCCATCGCAAATCGGTTCCTCGTGCGGACGCGGGCGGCGCGGAATGGCATTGGACAATCGGGAACGGGACAAGGTTTGTACCCTGGTTCGTTGGAAAAGCTCTACACCAAATTCGTGGCACGCATCGAGGGATTGTCAGCCAGCGATCAGGACGAGATGAATGGCCTGGCTCGAGCGTCTCCGTCGTTGACCCTCGGGCTTGTGACGGAAAAAGATCCCGGGGAGAAGAACTACCTCGATTTTGTCGGCGGTCATCTCTGTGCGTCAATTCCCGAGATCTCTGCGCGGATTGTGCTCGGGGATTTCGTGTTCGAGGCCGGCCAGGGTCTTGTGTTCTGGAGAGCATCCGGATTCTCGAAGGGGAGCGAAGCGACTGCCGGAATTGCCCGGAACGGTGTTGGCTTCCGACCTTCGTTTTCGACCGACCAGGCATGGACCTTTCGGGGTGCGGCGGCGGAGGTTGAACTGCGTCCGGCCGTTGTCTCAGCGTTCTACTCCAACAAACCACTGGATGCGGGGTGCGACAGCGATGGGGTGGTCACACGGTTCGACGTCGACGGTTTGCACAGGACAGACCATGAAATTGAAGAGAGGAACAGGGTTCGGGAAATGGCGTGTGGAGCGCGAGTGAGGGTTGATATGTTGGAGGGGTTGCAGGTGGGAGTATCTGCACTTGCGACCAGATTCGACAAACCTGTACGACTCCCGGGTCTCGGTGGTTTTCACGGAAACGGGTCTTCATCGTTCGGAGTGGACGTTGGTCTCACGCTTTCTGGGTTGCGCGTTTTTGGCGAAGGAGCTCAGGACTA
>JAPLFQ010000035.1 GCA_026390595.1 Ignavibacteriales bacterium | reverse complement strand
ACGTGCTCATACTCCCGGGGGCTTTCGCGGCCAGGATGCTCGGCATTCCGCACGTCTGGCACATTCGCGAGATCATCGAGAAGCATCACATCTCCCCTTTCCTGTGGAATATCTGGCGATGGCTCATCCTTTCGCTCTCCGCGAGGGTGGTCTGCATCAGCGCGGCGGTGCGCCAACAGTTCGGAGACAACAGGAAGGCGGTGGTCATACACGACGGGATCGACACGGAACTCTTCCGGCCTCAGAAATCTGGCAGATCAAAGAAGGTGACCACCTTCGGAATTGTCGGACGGCTGGAGCATAGACGGAAAGGACAGGACACGTTCATCGAGGCAGCCAGGATCGCCCTGGAATCGCACAAAGACCTGCGGTTTGTCATTGTTGGCCATGAAAGAGAAGACATTGCAGACAGGGAGCAGTCGCTACGCGAAACAGTCCGGCGTCACGGTCTGTCACAACAAATCGAATTCCGGGGGCTCGTCCCGCGTGAACAAATGCCGGAGCTGATGCATGAGCTGGATGTGCTCGTGCTCTGCTCGAAACAGCCTGAGGGATTGGGGATCGTTCTTCTTGAGGCGATGGCGTCAGGAACAGCAGTGATCTCTTTCGCAGAGGGAGGTCCATTGGACGTTATTCAAGACCGCGTCAACGGTTTGCTTGTTCCTCCACAAAACACTCGTGGACTCGCGGAAGCGATGCTGGAGCTGGCAGGGAATGCACGCCTGCGTAAATCGTTAGGCGCTGAAGGAAGGAAGACCGTCGAGAGTGGCTTCAGGAATGAGGTGACGGCGGGAGAAATAGAAAGAATCTACAGACAGATCAGAAAGTGAGTGAGTGACCGTCACCTTCGGCGATTCAAACCTGGGTGCCGGTCACTTCACGAACAGGGATGCGTAGGAAGGTGACTGGCACCTCACGGTTGATTCGGTGGAAGGTGACAGTCACCCGAGGCGCAAACGTTTCATCGGGAGCAGAGCTCCCGATAAGCGTGGGTTTGTTTTTCGCTTGAATGTCGAACAACCGAACATCGAATAATGAAATGCGAAGTGGGTTGAGGGAAGGAAGACCGTCGAGAGTGATTTCAGGAATGAGGTGACGGCGGCGGAAATTGAGAGAGTGTACCGGCAGATCAGGAAGTGATCACCTGACTCTCCTCCCGCTGTTTGAAACTATGCACGCGAACCTCCGGCCACGACCGAGGCCGTCCAAATAGTACTTCCAACCGTCGGAGTAAGTTCAAGAGTTGAGGAATATGGACGATTCTTGAAACGCGACCAGAGGCTGTCTCAAAAGTACCGACAACCTCTTGAGTAACGTCGAGATTCGATCAACGACGGTGTTTTCAGAATCCTCAATGTGGTCGAAATAGCATTTCGACCTACGTTTGAGACAGCCTCTACATTTTAGTCGGCCTCGAGCATGGGGGCTTCGCATCCATCAAAGCAGATCACTCAGATCTTCAAGATCCCTTTTCCTCCCTGCCTCCCTTTTATTCACAACCAGATCTTCTTTGCCGATAAAATAGACACTTTGACCGCCGTACTCCGCGCTCACTTTCCGAGGCCAAGCAGCGGCGAAGGCTACTCCGGAGATCGATGTGAGCAAGTCTATTCTGAAGGGCGGATATCCTAACTGAAGAACCTGATTGGGTCTGACCAGGTCTTCGACTGCAATACCCACGTCCCCAAATCCAAATTCTTGAAGGGCTGCGACGAGTTTTCGAGCGTTTGCTTCGCTTGCCTCAATAAAAATGTCGATATCGTTAGTGAATCTCGGTCTGGCATGGATCGCGACAGCGTAGCCACCGACAACAAGATATCGAACGTCATATTTGTTTAGCAATCCGAAAAACTCTTCGAAGTCCTTTGAGATTTCCATTCTCCCGCCATTCAGGATTCAACCCTGCCCAGACAGAACGAAGTTGCTCGAGCACTGAGATCTTGTACTCGTAGGTTTGCTTCATCCAGTACTCCCTGTCATCGGATTCTTGGGCTGGATCCTCAAGGGAGTATTTTCTGACAGACTTTTCCATAGATGCTAGCTAAGAAGAGATCTTGTGTTTTGACGTTTCTGGTTTTCAACGCGGAGACGCCGAGAACGCCGAGCACCGCAGAGGATATTCCCCTGGCACTCTGCGATTCTCCGCGAACTCAGCGCCTCTGCGATGAAGAATACAACATAAATAATTGGACACGGCACCACTATTAAGTTAGTCGTTTTGTGAGGAAGAGTCAATGCAAGGCATGCCGGCGAGTACCTGCCATTGATGGTTGTTCATAGCAACGTGCTCGTTTATCCCTGCCACGACCGTCGGGAGCGGAGCTCCCGACGAGCATGGGTTTGGTGGAATTAGAGATGAAGGCCCAGCCGAAACTCAATCCGACTCGCGTCTTTTGCAAAATCGGCATACGAATGGACGCAGACACCAATAAACAAGGGAGACAAATTGTAACTGAGTCCTGCGGTTGTGTATTTTGCTTTTTTGCCGTCCAGAGTCGGGTACGGCACTTTTGTTCCGCCCTTCAACGTATAGTAGGCCTCCATTTTGGACTCGCCGACCCCCATAAACACGGCGATGTCGTCCAGAAGCAACGAGGCCTCCGACCCAGCATCCTCCATATTAAACACAACATTTTCAGCGAAGCTCACCGACTTCTTTGAATAATCAGCCGTCCACGAATTGTATGCGACATGTGGCCCCACGGCAAAGGTCATACTGCTGTCAAAGACGAGAGCAAGCCCAACCATTCCGCCACCTCCAAAACCAATTTTTGAATCTGAGCCATCCCCTACTTTCGACCAATTCTGCAAAGCGGCGTAGAGATTCCCGGTAAGACCAATGTGCTGACCGTAAGAACATGCAAAGAAACCGAAAAGCAGGACAACGGTGCTCAACAATCTTTTCATACTTCCTCCCTGAAAAACAATCGCCTGTGGGCGATAGACGGTGCTGTTGGTGGGCTATTGCTGCGCCTCGATGTTTTCGAAGCATTTCTGGAATGTACTTTTCAAGTTCGCAAGATCATGTCTGAGGAAAGCTTACCTCAGTAAAATTCCTGACACATCCCTCCGCGATCACAGCGGTTTGGTGCGTTGGCAGCTAATCATAGCAGAAACACTCGGTTGTCGGCAAGGCGGCAACGTTGACAAAACGTGCGCGATGGCGAGCTTCTTTTTGTGAAGCGCCTAGCTTTCAATGCTCACTCGGAGCCCCTGGAAATCAAATGCCAGATCGAGAATCGTGAATCCGGCATTTGTGATTTTCTCAGCCGCCCTCCGTTTCCCCTCGGCTCCGTTGCAGCAGAACAATACGCAGCCGCCCCCTCCCGCTCCGCACGGTTTGCCCCCAAGGATATCTCCTTTGACGAGCGAGAACAAGTCTTCGAGCATCTGGTTGCTCGTCGAGCCGTCCATGATCTTCGTGCACTCGAACTGCATCGACAGGATTTGTCCGAATTTCTCGAAATCCCCCTTCTCCAGCGCTTCCTTGCCTTCATAGGCAGAATCACGCATGCGGATCAACGCGTCGATGATGTCTCGGTGACCTTTCGCGAAATTGCCCCAGACGTTTTCATGGATTCTGGAAGAAAGCCGCGCCGTGCGTGTGTAGCACAGAAGCAGGCATGATTCAAGATCCCGGACGCGCGAGGCGGAAAGCCCCACAGGAAGAGCCCGAATTCCATCCCTGGTGAACTCAAACACGTTGATCCCACCGACAGCAGAAGCGCATTGGTCCTGTTTCCCGCCAATGATGCCGAGAACTTTTTCAATCTTGAAAGCATCCTCGGCTAGAACCAGGCGTTCCTGAACACTGGTAAGCGGACGCCCCTTGATCAAACCGAGCCAGAGCACGTTCATGCTGGCGGAACTTCCCAGTCCCGCACCCCAGGGAAGATCTGCTTCATAATGCACCGTCATCCCGTCTTTAGCCTTCCTGTGATCCCCGCTCAGCAATTCGCCGTGGACGTATTTTTGGATCGCCGCATTGAGCGTTGCGCCACCAAAGGTCTCGTAGAACGCAGGGACGTCTGTCCATGCGCCGGCGAAGTCTATCCGGACAGGTGCTTCAGCAATGGTCTTCATAATGTTCCTCGGAAGAAAACAAGCGTGACGCGAAGATGAGAGTTATGAGTTTGGAGTTTGAAGTTTGAAGTTTGAAGTTCCAAGTTCTAAGTTTGAAGATTGTGATTTGAAGTTCAGATGCTGCTGAGTGCTATGGTTTCGGTTCTGTGCCAGATCCACCAAGAAGCCCATCATACAGCCCGAGATACTCCCCCACCGCCTTCTCCCAGCTGAAGTTCTTCACAGGCGTAACATCCACCTGCCCATTAATCGCCTTAATACATCCTTCCGCAATCGCGTCGGCTGATCCAGCCTTTACAAACACATGGTTCCCAAACACTACCTCCGGCAACGAACCGGCATCCGTGGCCACGACGATCTTCCCGGCATTGCACGCTTCAAGGGCGGAGAAGCCAAAGCCCTCCGAAAGTGACGGGACGACGACACTGTCAGCCGCTGCAACGTAAGCCGCCAGACCATCGCGCGGTACAGGCGGGACAAACGTGCAGATGCCCGAAGGAATAACCCCGATGGCGAGCTGCAGGTTCTGCCAAATCCTTCGGTCGTACCCCGAGAGTACGAGAACAAATTTCGCCTTGCTGGCTTTCGCCGAGACCTGGGGAATCGCTTCGACGAGGTACTCTATGCCCTTCGTCACGCCGGTGCGCCCATACGCGAGAAACATGAAATCGTCCGTGCCAATACCGAGCTTCTTGCGGAGTTCTTCACGTGAAACAGTGACTGCCGGAAGCTTTGAGTCGCCGTGGTGGATGACGGTGATCTTCCGCTCAGGCACACCGACTGAACAGAGCGAGTCCTTCGTATACTGCGAAGGAGCGACGTACCCGTCGAACGGCAGTCGCACTATGATCCATTCGGTTATTGCGTAGAACAGCGCTCGGACGACGTTTGGCTCGAATCGGAACCATCGCTTCCCGTACACCTCGTGGACGAGCAGCACCTTCTTCCTGCCTGCGAGCCATCCTCCGAGAAACGCCGGCGGCCCCCCCGCAAACGTGCTTCCCATGACAACCTCAGCCCAACGTGCGCCGCGGACTACGCCGGGAATAGAAAAGAGAATGAACCAGAACCTCTTCAGGAAAAACAACGTGCGGATCCGCTCTATCGTCAAGCTGCCGCGGGTTTCAACTCCCGGCGCGTGCCCCTCCCAGCTCGCAGCGATGACACGCACCTGATGTCCCCGGGCAACGAAGCCTTCTACGAGCTGCTGCAGTGCGAACTCGACGCCTCCGAGAGCGGGCGGATAGGATTCTGCTATAAGACAGATTCTCATGGATGTCAGGCTATTTCACACGTTGAGTAGAAGCCATCTAAGAAGCACCTCGATAAGATGAGACTTTCACGCAAAGCCGCAAAGGAGAGAATCTTCAACTCAAGATCTTGCCTTTGCTGTCTTGGCGTCTTTGCGTGAGCATTTTTGAGATGGGTTCCAGTACGATGGAAGCAATTTCGATTACGACGGATTTGATCATGAGTCTTTTCTTCGCCGATAATTCCACAGCACGCTTGCACATTGGGCCAGCGTTCCTCCCGTGGTATCAATCCCGATATCCGCAAGCGAGCCCGTTCTGGTAGCTATCCCGGACTGATGGTACTCGTCCCCAGCGGCCAGGAACACGATGACCACTATCGAAGACAAGGCCCAGCGCAGGTAACGCCGGTCGGTTGAGCCGCTTCGGAATGCGCGGAAGAGGAGCAAGCCGATGGCAAAGTACTCTGTAACATGCGCAGCTTTGCGCAAGAGATTGTGAATCATCACGAGTCTTCGATGCGATATCGAAGGAAAGAAGAACCGGATAACCGGCTCGAGGAAAAAGTACGTATTGTGAGCCGAGAACATGCCGGTCGACATCCAATAGATGAAGCCGATGCACAGGAGGACGGGGGACCAGTATTTGAGGAATTTCATCAGGGTTATGGAATGTATATTTGTAGAGAGCCGTCTCTGCTCCGTCTGTCCGAAAAGAAGACTGCCGAATGGAATGGGACTGCTTCGCTCGTCCCTTCAAAGCCACGACTCAGAGGGACTCGCTCGCAGTGACGGATTATTTGGCAGAGCGCGTCATTTTCAAACGGGCGATGATTCCCAACCTTTCAAAGAGTCACGCCTCTTATGTTTCACGTCATTGCGAGGGGCTGTCCCAAAAGTACTTTCGACCTCTTCGAGTAAGTCAAGATTTCTTTGGTTTCGGAGATTTCAGGATCCTCAACGTGGTCGAAATAGCATTTCGACCTACATTTGGGACAGCCCCGAAGCAATCCGGTGGTCGCAATACAATCACTCCGACTAGAACTCATCTCAAAAACGCTCAAAGTCATTGCGAGCGATGCCCCGCAGGGGCGAGCGACGCAATCTCACCAACGTTTGCCGAGACAAAAAAGAGAGATTGTCCGCCCTTCCGGATCCCGCATAGAGGCGGATCCAAAGAGCGGGACTTCGGCTAAAAGCGCCTCGCAATGACGTGGCTGGCGTTTTTGAGATAGCCTCTAGCGAGATCCTGCTAGTCCGAAATCTCTGCCAGATCCCTCCATCCCGGGTTCAGGCCATTTATCAAATCAAGCTTCTTCTGTCGCGATCCCGCCTTGATCTGTTTCTCCCGCTGTATGGCATCATCCGGATTGTCGAACTCCTCGAAGTACACCAGCTTCGTCACATTGTATCTATAAGTGAACCCCCGGTTCTCCTTCGATCTATGCTCCGCCAAACGCCTCTCGAGATCATTCGTCACTCCGGTGTAAAGCACGGTGTGCCTTTGATTCGTGAGTATGTATACATACATCGGCTTTGCCATAGCAGACAATCCAATGGCAAGATGGTGAAGAGGTTTCACCCCGACCTGTGAGTGCTGGACCGATCTAAAGATCGAGGACAATCCCACCGGACTGCTTCGCTCGTCCCCTTCAAAGTCACGGGTCAGAGGGACTCGCTCGCAGTGACGGATTATTTGGCAGAGCGCGTCATTTTCAAACGGGCGATGATTC
>JAPLFQ010000034.1 GCA_026390595.1 Ignavibacteriales bacterium | reverse complement strand
TGGTTAATACGAACGTTGCTTCTGGTTTTGGTCCTGACCTTCGTCGTATCGGTCGGGCTCGCCCAGAAGGTTGTGACGATTCCTCAGTTGCAGGCGGTCCCGCAGGATTCATTGAAAAAGCTCGACTCCCTGCAATCTGCAACGGGAGCCAGGACACTGCAAATTTCTCCGTACTGGCGCGGATCTGATGTCACCGGCGCGGACACGGTCTCCATCACGGGCGTGGTTCTCGTGAAGCCAAGTGTCTTGACCTATACATTGCAGAGGTACAACACCTATATCCAGGATACGACAAGAGGAGCGGTGTTTGCTGGAATCAATGTGCTCACGAACGATTCAAGTACGGCGGCACAGGCCGGTGGTATTACTGCAATCGACACCGGATATGTGATAACGATTACGGGAAGAGTCACGGAATTCGGCACACAAAACAACAGTTTGACAGAAATGTTCCACTACAGCGCCACGAATCCGATTTACATCAGCCCTCCGCCGATCAACCTGAGTGGAATCATTGCCCGGCCGGCTCCCAGAGAAGTTGCGCTGTCTGAATTGGCTACTGGTAATTTGCCAAAGCCGTCCACTGGCGAGAAATATGAGTCCATGTATATCATCGTACGAAACGTGACTGTCATCTCGGTAGACTACAGCTCTGGCAGATTCACCTACCAGGATTCTCTTGGAAACGTTGGCTATATGTACGACGGTTCAGCGTGGTACAGCCTTCGCGGGCACAAATCCAGCAGCTCGCGATACACACCTCCGCCAGTTGGTACCAGGCTGAGCTTTCTGCGCGGACTGTGTCTCCCACAGACCAGAAGTAACACGTGCGGTGACTACACGATCATGCCTTTGTATCCGGGACCGAGAGAGCAGACGAATTCAAAGTATCCCGGCGATATCGGAATCGCATCCTTCTCACCGCAGATTACAGCAATCGTCCGGACACCGACTCCGCCAAAGGCCACCGACGCGGTAAACGTGTCATGGAAGGCGAAGAATTTGAACTCCGGCGGCAAGATCGATAGCAGCTTTTTCAACTGGAGATTCGGATCAAGCACGGCGAGGGCGTGGACCAGGTCAAAAATCACCGCTACCTCGGGAGATTCATTGTACACTGCTACTATTCCGCCGGCAACTGGTGACAGTCTGATCAGTTACTTCGTGGAAGCGTACGGCGGCGGAATCTACGGATCTTCGCCGGATCCATCTATACCGAACTTCTACCAGGTTCGACAGAGTGGACTTACCATCCGCGACGTACAGTTCACCCCCTATGTAAACTCGAATTCCGGGTTCTGGGGGGACACCGTGACGGTCAGTGGTGTCATCACAGCTGATACGACAGATATCAAGGAAGTGAACAGCAGTCGTCCGCAGCTTTGGATGGCGTCTGCTGCAGGTGCTTGGAACGGGGTCACGATGTATGGGACCAACGCCGGCGTAGGACTCGATACGCTGCTGAGGGGTGACAGTGTGCAGGTCACAGGCGTAGTGATGGAGACAAACGGTCGCACGAATATTCAGGTGCTCTCTCGCACGCTCGTCCGTAGGGGCGTCGTCGTTCCTGCGGCGACATCAATCGGATTGAGCGGCTCAGGTTCCGTCAGCTATCAGGATGCTGCCAAACCTGTGAGCGGCGCCTCCCCGTTTGAGCAGTGGGAGGGTGTCCTTGTGAAAACGCCGCTTGTCTATGTCGTCATGATGAATGCGGACGTCAACTCGGGCAATTTTGGTGAATTCTTCATCAGTACGACGAAAGGCATTTCGACCACCGCCTTTGGCCTTCGTGTCAACGACAACGGATGTAACACGTTCTATGTTGATACGGCCTCCGGCTATCGTTTCACCAGGTGGCTGACCGATCACCCGTTCGGCAGTCCTCTCAAAACCAAGCTGATCCCATTGGGTGCTTCTGTTGCTTCGATAACCGCGATCATGGACTACTCGTTCAGCGCATACAAGCTCGAACCGAGAAAGGACGACGATTTTGGAATTGTCTCTTCCGTAACGTATCAGGAAGCTGGCGTTATGCCGTCCAACTTCGAGCTGAGTCAGAACTATCCAAATCCGTTCAACCCGACAACGGCCATTCGCTACTCAGTGCCGGTCGCCGGAAGTGTCCAGCTAAGAATCTTCAACATACTTGGGCAGGAAGTGATGACGCTTGTTGAGGGGGATCAGAAGGCCGGATCGTACGTGGTTGTCTTCGATGCATCGCGTCTCTCCAGCGGTGTGTATCTCTATCAATTGAAGACCGACAAGTATTCAAACGTCAAGAAGATGATGTTGCTGAAGTAACGTACGTCTGCGGGGGGAGGGGGAAATCTCTCCTCCCGCGCAATGTTGTTGTCCGACAGTTCTACTGTCGGACACGACATCACCTCGACAGTTTCACTGTCGAGCGACGGTTTCACAGCTGTTGTCCGACAGTTCTACTGTCGGACACGACATCACCTCGACAGTTTCACTGTCGAGGAAACGAGTCTCCTCAACGAATCAGGGTGGGATAGGGATATACACAAAGACGGATGAACAAGTTTGTCAACATATCGATCATCATCGTGTTGATGCTCGCAGGCTGTTCGAAACGGCACACCAACGAGCCGCTGTTGAACCAGCCCCCGAAGACGTATCTCGCCCTCGTCCCCGACGGCGAACTCCGCAGAACTGTGAGCCAGCAGAGCATTCACTGGTGGGGGGTCGATCCTGATGGTTTTGTGGCAGGGTACTACTTTTCGCTCGACAGTGTTCGCTGGACCTTTACGACCAGAACTGACAGTCTTTTCACCTTCAGACTCAATCGCCTCGACACAACGTATTCCTTCTTCGTCGCAGCAATCGACAATGAAGGACTGCGTGATCCGAAACCTGCTTCGCTTCGGTATCCGATCCGGAATTCACCTCCTACGGTCTCGTACCTTCTGACCTCGACCGTTCCGGAAACGACCTACACAGTCGCCACGTTCCAGTGGACAGGGAACGACATCGATGGCAACGAGACGATCGTCAATTACTACTATGCCCTGGATGACACGTCGAATCCCGCTCGTTGGAAGAAATTGCCCGGCGATGCGAACCTTGTGACTCTGTTCAAGACCGACGGTCTGACCGAGGGTAACCATGCCTTCTACTTGAAGGCGCAGGACGTTGCAGGCACGATCAGCCCGACGGTTCGTATGCCTGACACCGGCAAGGTGTGGTATGTACGTGAGCCGAAGGGGGACTTCCTGATCGTCCGGGACTACCAGCCAACGGATGTCTCGGCAGCCTTCTACAAATCGATGTTCGACACGCTGATTGGCGGGCGGCTCGGCAGCAGAGACGTCATCGACATCAAGAAGGGGGCTTCAGCGATCAGCCGCGGGAAGTTTGTCCCGCCCCTCATCAATCCGACATTTACCGAAACGTTGAAGCTCTTCAAATACGTCTTCTGGTACGGGGATAATGCCCCGAGTCTCGATATCATTCAAGCCAGCCTCCCGGGCTTCAAAAAGGCTGGAGGAAAGGTCTTTCTCGCTGCCGGGTTCCCGCAAAACATCAGCGCCCAGGGCGGACTTGGTGATTTCGCTCCGATCGACAACATCGAACCGAGTTTCTTCACCTCAATTCTTCTTGGGAAAGACACGATACTCGCTGTCGATCCTGCATACCCGACGCTGGTGCGCGACACGCTCGGCACCATCTACACGTTCCCCAGAGGACTGCTCCCGAAGGTCGATGCCCGTGTTCTTTACAAGATGCAGGTATCTCCTCGCTGGGTGGGACAACCTATCATGGGTGTGAAGGATGCTGATCGCCCGAATTTTGTTATGCTTGGTGCGCTCCTGCATCGATTTGCAACTCCGCCAAGCAGAGTCGCGGCGCTCCTGCGCAAAGTCTACAAAGACGAGTTCGGAATCCAATGATGAAAACGGCGATGAAAATGCTGATGCTGTTGCCGTTGGTGTTGGCGCTTAACGACACTTTGAGTGCACAGAATAAGAGCGTGATCAAGGGCCGCGTACGTGATGCGAAGACGCTCGAAGGCCTCCCCTCTGTCAATGTCACGATCAAAGGAACGTACTACGGCGCTGCGACTGATCCTGACGGTAACTTCAGTATTCAGGGAGTTGGCATAGGCAGTTACACGCTTCAGTACAGTTTGATCGGCTATACAACGGTGCAGCGGACAGATGTGCGCGTCGAGGCGGGAAAAGAGGTTGTCGCAGATCAGGATCTCTCGGAGACGACGCTGAGTATAGGGCAGGAGGTCCTCGTGATCGGCAAGAGGCCTCTCTTTAATCTTGAAGAAACCGCAAGCCGCAGGGCGGTGACGTCTGAAGACATCAAGTCGACCGCAGTAACAGACGTGAGGGAAGTCGTCACTCAACAGATCGGAGTCGTGCAGACTGATAACGAAGTACACATCCGCGGCGGCCGCTCAAACGAAAATGCGTACCTGCTCGATGGTATCTCCATCCAGGACCCGCTGTCAGGGACGGGCTTCGGACTTCAGATCAGCGCAGACGCGGTGCAGGAAATCGAAGTCCTCACCGGCGGCTATAACGCCGAGTATGGGCAGGCGACGTCCGGCGTGGTCAATGTGACGTTGAAGGAAGGGGCGCAAAAGTACCAGGGGAGTCTCTCGACAAAGAGGGACAGGCTGGGTTTGTCGGACCGGATCGCACACAGTTTCAATACCGATGTCTACGAAGCGACGATCAGCGGCCCTGAACCGGTTACCACCTTTCTCCTTCCATTGGTCGGAATCCGGACCCCCGGCACCCTGACGTTCTTCAGCAATTTATATGTTGGAATCTCTGACGGTTTTACAGGAGCGCGGGCGAAGCAGCTTGTCTCGTCGACGTTCTATGGATCGAGATTCGCCCCGCGGGAGGAGAACAACTGGTTCTGGCTCGCGAAGCTGACGTGGAAACCGGCTTCCCTCTTCCGGCTCTCCTATTCGTACAATCATTCAGTCGCTATCAATCAGAACTCGCAGTCCCTTCAGACAAATCTGGAATACGTCGAACCGAGCCCAGGGTATCAATATGATTTCCAGAACATTCTTGATGGGGCGAACACGTACACGCACAACAATCAGCTCCATGTCCTGAGCCTCACACACACGTTGTCGAACACGTTATTCTACGAAATGAAATTCTCCCACTTCTTCACGAACCTCCGTGCGGACGCAAATGGGAAAGACTACACGCAATACACAGAGCCGAAGGACATCGTCACGTTCCCGGTTCAGTACTACAACATTGGGCATGACACGATCGGCGTCATTCCCGGTGATGGCTTCTACGATTACGGGAATGGGTTTACGTGGCACGATCATTACGTCATCGAAAACACGTTGAAGCTCGATGTCACGAACAACTTCTCCGACAAGAACAGATTCAAAGCCGGCTTCGAGCTTACGATGCAGGAGATGCAGAATATCGACATCTACGAGCCCTGGATCGGTGTCCTGGGTCTGAACAATGACATCTATACGGTCCGTCCTGCATTCGGTGCCCTGTATGTGCAGGACAACATCACTTTCAGCGGTATGATTCTCAACGCCGGCCTGCGGTTCGATTACTGGTTCCCTGGCAAGTACGTGGACGATGCGGTTGACAACCCGGCGGTGGTTACGATTCCGGACCAAATCAGACAGGATTATAAAGACAAAACGTATTCGTTGTTCGGACGCCGCTGGAAAGGGAGACTGAGTCCCCGCATTGGTATCTCGCACCCGGTGTCGGACAACCAGATGCTGTTCTTCTCCTACGGACATTTTTCGAAGCTTCCGAAGCCGCAGTTTGTGTATGCGAAGCTGAACCCGGTATCCGCGCAATCGACGTTTCAGAAGTTCGGCAATCCTGACCTGAATCCCGAAACGACGGTCGCCTACGAAATCGGGCTCCAGTCGCAGTTCTCCACAGACGACGTCCTCACCGTTACCGCGTACAACAAGGACATTTTCGACTATGTCTCGACGAAGCAGGCCCGGCTCACATCGGCGCGGCTTTCGTCGTCGAACTTCATTACGTATGTGAATCAGGACTACGCGCGGTCACGCGGCATCGAAATCGAATTCCGCAAGAGAATCGGACAATGGTTCCGTGGAACAGTGAGCGGTTCATATTCGATCACAACCGGAAAGAGCTCCACACCGGATCAGGCCGTGCTGGTGGCGCGCGGCATCGAGGATGAGACGATTAAAGAGAACTACGTCACGTGGGACAGGCCGGTGCAGCTGAACCTGAACACGACGTTCATGGTCGGGAAGGACAAGCCTTTGTTTGGATTCGCACCCGGGATCCTCGACGATTACAACGTGCATTTCCGTGTCTTCTATCAGTCCGGAAAGCGGTACACACCATCAATCTTTGACGGCTATCTGACGAACGGGAAGCCGGCGTATGTCGCCGATCAGTCAAATCTGCTCGGAGGCGTCGGAGCATCGTGGTTCTGGATCGACATGAACGTGGAGAAGTACATACGGATCGCCAATCTTGAATTCACTCTATCGATGCAGGTAAAGAATTTGCTGGACACAAAGAATTCTGCAATCATCAACCCGGTAACCGGTCGCGCATATGAACTTGGCGACAGGACGCCGAGCGGCTGGAACGATCCAATGTATCCCCAGCTGCAGGCACCAGTATCGACATACCCGTTCAACCCTGCACGGTACCTGACGGGACGCAATGCTCAGCTTGGACTAGGAATAAGGTTCTAATCGTGCTTCGAATGCGGTTTATCATAGTGCTTCTCTTTTCCTGCGTTCTTTCGGCCGCCACGCTGAGAGCTCAGCTGATGCCCACGCTGGGTGCGCAGCGCGCCGGTACTGCAAGCGTGCAGTTCCTCAAGATAGGTGTTGGGGCAAGGGCGGGCGCTATGGGGGAGAGCTTCGTCTCGATCGCCAACGATGCCTCGGCGTTGTACTGGAACCCCGCCGGGATCTCCCAGTTCAAGGATGACCAGGTGCTGTTCGCACATACGTCGTGGCTCGTCGACATGCAGCACGAGTTTATCGGAGCCGTGTATCATCTGTCGCCGGATGACGCAGTCGGACTCTCTGTTACGACGCTTCATACGGAAGACATGCCAGTAACAACAGAGTTGCAGCCGCTGGGAAATGGAACGTACTTCCACTATGGAGACATGGCTGTTGGAGTAACCTACAGCCGCAAGCTGACGGAGCAGTTCAGCTTTGGAGGGACGGTCAGGTACTTTGAAGAAACACTCGACGTCCTGAAGCTGCGCGGCACGGTGATTGACCTTGGAACGTACTACTGGACCGGTTTGGGGTCGCTGAGGTTTTCGGCTGTGGTCTCGAACTTCGGAAATCAGGTTTCTGCGAGCGGGAGCGTCGAAATCCTCAACGGTTCAACTGTATCCCAGTTCCAGCAGTTCTCTCCGCCTACGGTGTTCAGGTTCGGGTTCGCGTTGGAGCCTTTCCAAAATGAATCGCACTCTCTGACGACCTCGTTGCAGCTGAACCATCCGAATGACAACTCGGAGAATCTGAGCATGGGGGCAGAGTACCAATACATGAAAACGTTTTTCGCCCGGGGCGGCTACAAGATGAACGTCGATGAAGAGGGATTCTCCTTCGGCGTCGGGCTTGCCACCTCGCTGAATCTCTTTTCCTTCTCTCTTGACTATGGTTACGCCCCGTTCAGGAATCTCGGCGGTGTGCACAGAATATCAATGTTTGTGAAACTATGAGGCAGGATTTTCAGAGTAGTACAGAAATGTCATTTCCAATTCTTCATATTGTATTTTTCAACGCAGAGGCGCTGAGGACGCAGAGAATCGCGGAGGAAGCGGAACTAAACTCTGCGATGCTTGGCGATCTCCGCGTCTCCGCGTTGAGAACCAGGGAGCGAAGAACACAAATCTCATTTCTTGGAGTGACACTAGCTCTATTACTGGCGCTTCTTGGCTGCCAGGAAGCGCGGTATTCGGTTGATTCACTTCCAAAGGGGGAGGTCAACACTGGTATCGGTGACACTGTGTACGTGCAGCAAAACCCCGTGTGGACGGGGTTCAACCATCCCCAGTCGATTATCGTTGGGAATGAGCCCTTCGTCTACGTGGCGGACACGGACAATGACCGGATTGTGATGCTCGACCTGATCGGGCGTGTGATCGGATATTCTCAAACGATCAAGCACCCGGTGGCGATCGCCGAGGATAAGCGCCTGCAGCTTCTTGTGTGCGCCCAGTTTGACACGCTGCTTCCGGGCAGAACATCGCCGACTACGTTCGGCGCAGTGTACCGGCTCGACATGGTTTCAACAGGACACAACATCGGAAGTGTCAAACCCCGCCGCGTATTCTTCGAACCTGGCGATTCAACGCGGCGCTACGCAGGCGTAGCAACGCTGTTTGACAATCACTACTACGTATGCCGCAACGGGCCGAAGAACGAAGTGACGCGTATCGACCGTGACATGGCAATACTTCTCTTCGACGGAGCGGACGCGCTGCTTACTCCCGTCACCTCCGGCTTTTCGCCGGACGGGACAGGACTCTTGTCGATCAGCACATTGTCCGCTGTTGCCACGATGCCGACAGGCAGGTCATTCGAATTTGTGTTCTGTCAGACGGGCGACCGGTCCTTCTACAAAGTGCAGTGGATTCAGATTGTGTCCGAAGGGCAGACGACGAACATCCTGTCGAAATTCTACCCTAGCACTGACGGAAACCTCGACATCCTCAAGCTGAACCGCTTTTCCATGCCTGTGGGGGTCACCATCGATCCCTCAGGTAACCTCTATGTTGTCGATGCGGTCAAAGACAGCCTGTTCCGATTCTCCACCCGCGGCATAGAGCGGTATTCATTCGGCGGCACGGGTTCGGGCACCAGGCAGTTCCGCCAGCCATACGGCGTGGCATATTTCGACAAGACGATCTACGTCGCTGACCGCGGCAACAACCGCATCGTGCGCTACAAGCTCTCAAGTGATCTGCAGTAGGTTCATTTCCGCAACAAACTCCTTGATTCGATATTCCTTATTCGGTGTTCGCTGCTCATTCTATCCTGCCGTCTAACCATCCATCTCATCGGTGCGGTCATATAAGAACGCACACAGATGACTCAGAAGAAGCACAGGATTAACGCAGATAAATCAATCAGTGGATATCAGTGACATCAGCGTGATCAGTGTGCTATTGCGAAGTGGGGGCGGGTGCGCCCTCCAGCAGCGTTATCACAGCCATAGCAGAACGCGCTGCTGATGCAAAACAAAAGCCCTGTCGATTTCCCGACAAGGCTTCTTGGCGTGATCTTGCATCACTCTTTCTCGTTGACCATTATCGATTAGTCATTGACGATTGACAATTATCTCAGTCCTTCCAGCCTGATAGAATCAAACCATGTCTTGCCCTCATTGACAATTATCCATTAGTCATCGACGATTCACAATTATCTCAGTCCTTCGAGCCGGATCGCATCAAGCTCTGTGTCAGCCATAAGTCCAGAATTTAGAAGCAGGAGGTATTCCTGCGAAACGCTCTGCCCAAAAATCGCCAGATCGTCCGTGTTGATTGTAACCCGGACACCATTGTCAACCAGTGTTCGGATGGGGTGATGGGCGATGTCCTTCACGACGCCGAGCTTCACGTTGCTGCTTGGGCATACGTTCAGACGTATTCCTTCCACACGCAGGCGATTCATAAGCGTTTTCGAAGAGGCGGCAGCGATTCCATGCTGCACTTCATCGACTTCCAGCGAGTCGAGCACTTCCTCTACTGCCTCAGGGCCGGCAAACTCTCCAGCATGTGCCTTGAGCTTCATGCCCTTGTTCTTGGCTTGAAGGTAGATATCGCGGAAAGCTCTCGGCGGTTGGACTTGTTCGTTTCCATAGAGGTCAATGGAACGGAAGAGACCCGAATCAATGCAGAGTGCAGCCAGGCGTATCTGGTTGGCCGGGGGGCGGTCTTTTGACATCCCAATCTCAGGGCGGAAGTCGATCCGGTCCCTGTATCGATCAACGAGATCGGATACGAACATGAAGAACGCATCGTGAGCCGGCTCGAACAACGAAATGAAGCGCATATCCATGCTCATTTCGAGCCTTGTCACGCCATCGTCGATGGTGTCCTGGATCGCTGATTCAGCAGTGAATTGAAACCCGGAGCGGGTGTCGGTGTGGGGATAGAGAACGTCGTGCGAATACTTGATCATCTCGTCGAGTGAAGACATCCGGGCTGGAGGGCGGGGGAGTGATTTCCCTATCCAGGATTCGATGCGTTCCAGCCGCGTCCCCAGTATGGAATGGTTATGGAGGTCGCTTTTGGGGATGCTTCGAAGCGTCGCAAGGTCTCCCGATTGGAGTGCGATGCGAAATGATTTGCTGTCCGAAGATGCCAGTGAAGTCATCGGCAAGTGTAAGAATAAGAACAAAAAAAGCCGCCCCCCAAGAAGGGAGGCGGCTCATGCAGCAAATTGAAATTAGTTGAAGTAGTACTTCAGGCCGAGCTGGAAGCTGTACACATCCGGAAGGCCTGCAGTTTTCTCGAACGTATGGTCCATCAGCGCACCGTTGACGACGCGCATGGTGAACTTGGGTTGTGCGTCTGTAGCCGTCGTAGCGTTGATCAATGGCTGCAGGTTCACAAACCGCTGTGACTGTCCCCAGCTCTTGTTGATGAGATTGCCAACATTCAGGATGTCGAGTCTGATCTCGAGGGTGTGCTTTTTCTCAAAAGCATCCGTGAAAATCGACTGGACAACGCTCACGTCGGCACGGGACAGCATAGGCATAAACGCGCCGCCGCGTTCTGCATATTGACCCCGGCGGGTGCTAAGGTATTCATCCTGGCTGATGTACGCGTCCCACGCAGCCGCTTGCTGGGCCGCGGTGAACGTGACTGTCGTGCCGGACTTGATATCTGCGAAGTTCATTTCGGAGACGCCACGCGGTACGTAGAGCAGGTCGTTGCTGGAGTTTCCATCGCCATTCACATCGCCGCTGGAGGTATAGCTGCCGTTGCCGATGGTGTACGTATCCCAGAACAACGAGATGGTCGTTGAGCCGAAATTGAAGTACTCAGCACGGTAGGACAAGGAAGCGAAGATTCTGCTTCCCGGTGAGGTCGGCGAGAATCCGACTGGTGCGTTGTTCGGGTTGTTCGGCACCTGGTTGCCAGACCATGAACCGAAAGCGATGGAACCCGGATCGACCGTATTCTTTGAAATGCCGTAGTTGTACGCAACTTTGCCGTAGAATCCATCGGCCGCCGGACGTTCGAGGGTAGCGGATATGCTGTACGAGAAGCCCTTGTCCTCGTTTTTCATGACCACAGCATCCTGAACAGCCTGGTTGATTCTGTTGGCATTGGCAACGCCCGCAATCGCAACCCAGCGCGCGCGGGTGTCGGCTCCCGTGAACGCTGAGTTCGGAGTCGACTGGTTGGCATTAATATAGTAGACGCCGTTTATTTCTTTGCCATAGATGAACTCGCCAGTTGCCACGAGGCCGAGCGGCAGCTTCTGGTCAACAGCGATGTTCGAGCGCCATTGTTGCGGGAACTTGAAGTTCGGGTCGGTGATTGCCAGCTCGTAGGTCGCAGCGGGCGCCCCGGTTACGGTAGCCGGTTTGTACCGGTCAGGATTCGGATTGAACGGATAGGCTGTCGTGTTGGTAGCCGACAAGAAGCCTGTCAGCACGCCCGTGTTGCCGATCTGGTTCGAGATCCACACGTATGCTGGTTTGCCGGTGAAGATTCCGGATCCGCCGCGGACCTGGGTGGTACGATTTCCGAATACATCCCAATTGAAGCCGAACCGTGGTGAGAAGAGGATATTGGCGGCCGGAAGCTTCGCCGTGTTGTATTTCACCGCGGCGCCGGTCTCATCCATGAAAGTGAGCGCATCGGCATTTGCATTAGCATAGCCGGTTTCGCCAAAGCTCGGGATGTCAAAACGGAGACCAACGGTCAGCTTGAGATCTTTGTTGATCTGCCATTCATCCTGTGCGTAGGCGCCCCAATAATAGACATCAAGAGGTTGAATTGGTTTTTCCATGCCCGGAATGTTGTTGTAGCGGACCTGGAATGTTCTCAGGGTAACAGGGGAGACGGTCCTGCTTGGATTGGCAATGTACCCGTTCGCGTCTGTGTAGAAATCCGCGAGGGAATTGTAGACGTAGGCGCTCTGTTTGCCGGGGAAGAAGACATTTTCTGAGTGATATTTTTCACCCGAGAAACCGAACGTCAGCACATGGTTGCCAAGATCCCATGTGAAATTGTCCTGAATCTGATAGCTCGAATAACGAAGCTCGTTGTTCGGCGTGAATGGTTCAGAGCCGAACGACGTGTAGACTGATCCGCTGTTGAGGATGTCAACGAACGGGAATAATGTCCCAACGTCACCGCGGCTTTCATCGCTGAACGTGTAGCCGGCGATCAAGTTGTTGGACATATTGTTGCCAATAACGGAGTTCCACTCTCCCACGATAGAGCGCATGTTCTCGAGAATCGTATAGTTCGATCCGGAAAAGTTCAGACCTGTCGTGTTGGAGCGGCGGGTCCCGAATCCAAGCGAAGAAGAGTTGGAAAGGAGCACGTCTGTCTGAGAATCAAGGTGATTATAACGGAGAACCAGCTTGTTGTTTTGATCAAGGTTGAAATCGAGTTTTGCCAGATAGCGCTTGCCAGGAGTAGCGAAATTGTAGCCCTGGTAGGTCCCCGGATTGTAGTTGAACTTTGTCGTCAAGAAAGTTGCCAACGCGTCAAGGTCGCTTCCGAGAACGCGGGTCATGTTGCCGCCCACCGTTGCGCCGCCGGGATTCGCAGAGAAGGTTGTCCCCGGTTGTTCGGTCTTGTCTCCCTCGTAGTTGATGAAGAAGAACAACTTGTTCTTGATGATCGGTCCGCCGAGACTTACAGTGAGCTTGCTGTAGTCGAACGTGCCAGGATTGTAGACGTTGTCGCCTGCCTGCGTGCCGATGTATCCCTGGTTACGCCAGGCATAGCCCGCCGATCCAGTGAAGTTGTTGGTTCCGCTTTTTGTTACCGTATTGACTGCGGCGCCGACGAAGTTACCCTGGCGGACGTCGAAGGGGGCGATGTTGACCTGAACTTGCTCGATAGCATCGAGTGAGATTGGTGCAACGCCTGTTCGCTCGCCGGGCTGTCCGGCAAGTCCGAATGAATTGTTGAAGTACGAACCGTCGACCGTCGTGTTGTTGTAGCGGTTGTCCTGACCGACGAAGACGGAGTTGCCGCGGGCCTCAGGGGTCAAGCGTGCAAAGTCCTGAATGCGGCCGGAAATGGTCGGCAATGTTGCCAAAGCGAGTTTGTCGAAGTTGGTCGCAGCGCCTGTGCGGCTGGAGTTCATCACGGAACTCCGTTGTGCTGTGATGACGACTTCTGCTGCCTGAATGGCTTCTTCAGTCAGTGTGAAATCGATGTCAACTGTTTGAGAAACGTTTGTGTAAACATTTTCGCGGGCAGTTTTCTTGTATCCCACGAAAGACACTGTCACGGTGTAGGGGCCTCCGACGCGCACGTTCGGAATGGTGAACCTCCCGTTCGGGCGTGAGCTTGTGCCGTACGTAGTGCCGCTCGGTGTGTGAACAGCGATAATATTGGCGCCTGGGAGTGCCTCACCTGTCGAACTCACGATCTTTCCGCCGATGGCGGCGGTTGTGATACCTTGAGCAAACAGGGAGGAGGTCCCGATGCAAAGAAGCGCAAGAAAAGCTACTGCAAACCATTTGGTAATGGTTGGCTTCATACTAGCCTCCTGAAGGTTGGATGATTGTTTGTTATATCTGATTGAAAACATTCCCGTGTGAACAATAGACGGAGTGTAACTACCAAAATGCAGATTCACGATGTGCTTGGGACTATTGAAGGGAAAAAGTGAAGGATTTCTATAATTGTGACGGACAAACCTACCGAACAAAAACCAGAAACACAAGTCAAAAAGCATTATGTATTTGTTACGGATGGGAATGTGCTTCAAGCGAAGAAGCTTCAGTACAAAATGATTCACGTTGCTGCTGTGCGCTGCGTCAGAGAGTCCTCGTTACACGGCGATGATCATTTCATCTCTCGTTCGGAATCGAAGAACGAATTCCGTGAGACCAACATGATGATTCTCCATTCGGATCACAATTTCTCTCTCTGCTCAGATCATCCCTCATCAAAATTCAATCGACACGCGCGAACAGGTTCGAAGCATGAAATCGTGAGGCGCCGCTGAACTTCAGATCTCGAGAGAATTGCCATTCTTAAGTCTTCCCCGTGAGCCATCCGTCACACAATTCGCCCAACCCTCGTTTTGTTGGTGTTTTGATGCGTCTGTAACTCCTTATACTCAAACAAATTGCATTGAGGTCCTGCCGCGAATCTGAAGTTCGATAGTAGGCCCGTAATTATTGGGTAATTGTCATTTTCTTGTTGACATTCGTTCTAAAACCCTTATATTTGCTAGAGAAATTAGAGGTCGCTTGACGGTGTAAAGAGCTACAGGCTTTTGTTTCAGGTGTCCTTTAACTAACTACACTACCCTCCACAATTTTATAGAGAGGTTTTTCTTATGGGAAAGCCAATGTCAAAGAGCCAGATTGCTGCACATTTAGCCAGCAAATTTGAGCTCAAGAAAAAAACAGCCGTGGCAATTCTTGAGGAAATGGCGCATCTGTCTTACAGAGAAGCGCAGAATTCCTTCACACTGCCTGGCATCGGAAAGCTCGTGCTGGTTGCCCGCAAAGCACGCATTGGTCGCAATCCGGCCACTGGTGAGCAGATTCAGATTCCTGCGAAAACAGTAGTGAAATTCAGAGTTGCGAAAGCAGCGAAAGAAGCTGTCCTGGGAATCAAGAAGTAATCCCACTTTTGCTGAATGTTTTCAACACGCCGGCATTGAAGCAATGCCGGCTTTTTTTTCCTCTGCTTCACTCTTCATTCGATTTCCTACAAATCCTACTGGTATCTACTCCCGTATTTCCGTGTGAATTCGCGCGAAAATGTTCGTCAGTTTTGTTGAGGTTTTTGAGGATTTCTCGACACGGATCTCATTCGTTGGCATCCGAATTCTGCAATGAATTCGCGCGAAAAAAACTTGTTAGATTGCTAGCCTTTTCATGCTTTCTCAAAATGGACTTTGAATAAAAGGAATGGAAATTCCCGAATGAATTCGCGCGAAAAAACGCGCGTCTTTGCTGAGCTTTTTCGGCGTTCGCAAGAGCTGACTCGAATCTCAAAAAGCCGAATGCCCCAATGAATCTGCGCGAATTCTCTCGCGTTTTCCTCAGCTTTTTCAATACTCTCGCTGCCAAGCGCCGATGCCGCAGAAACTCACTATGCCTATTGACGATTGGCTAAAGATTCGTGCGAGCGCATGCAGAAGCGACTGGAGGATACAAGGTCCAGGCGGATCGGCTGAACTCATACTGATAGTTTCTTAATGAATACGCGGGGCGCAGAATCGGGGATCCTGGCGAGCATTCAATGCACTGAGTGCGCTGTTGGATCAACAAGGCGTGACCTCGATCCTGCAAATAGAGAAGCGTCTGGTTTTTGACTAGCAGGATGCGTAAAAGCTAAGTTTGCGTCACGTTGAGCGGAGTCGAAACGTCTCAATTGAGGCAAACAGCAGGCTTCGACTTCGCTCAGCCTGACGAAGTTTGTCCTTTGGATGCCTTTTTCCGCGTCCTCCTAGTGATGATCGTGTGCAATCGAGCATTCACCGAGGGAAGCGGAGCAGAAGGACATTCAACGAGCGGTCCCCCGCCGGAAGCCCCTTTTTTGACTTGACTCTATACTATTTATCCCTAAATTTATGGAAGCCCTTCCACAAAAATCGGTTCTTGCCCCCTACAATCTATGATATCGCTCGCGAGGCGAACGTAGGCATTGGTACCGTTTCCCGGGTGTTCAACGACCATCCAAGTGTATCCAAAGAAACACGGGAAAGAGTCCTTCGCATCGCGAATCGTCTAAGCTATCGGCCCCATCCGTACGCGCGCGGACTTGCGCGCAAGCGGACGAATTCGATCATGGCGGTCATCCCGTTTTTCACCACCTTCTTTTTCATGGAGATTCTCCAGGGCGTTCAGTCGAAGCTCAGCGAACTCGATTGTGATCTTCTGCTCGTCGGGGTCAATCATCCCGATCAGGTGGAAGAGTCGCTGCGGCACAATGTTCAGCGGAACCGCGTGGACGGAATTTTGTTCTTTTCTATGAGGGTCCCGGAGACGTTCGTCAATCAGTTCCTGCATCACAGAACGCCTCTCGTACTCGTGGACGCGTATCACAAGAATTTCGATTCCCTCGCTGTGGATAACCAGCAGGGAGCGTACGTTGCAACGAATCACCTGATTGCCTCCGGCCACCGCCGAATCGGCATGCTCAGCGCAAACCTCGAAAGTATCCCGGCGAGGGAGCGGCTTCGGGGATACCGGAAGGCCCTGGAAGAGGCAGATCTTCCCGTCGATCCGTCGCTCATCAAGAACAGCGCTTCACCGCGGCTGGATGGATTCACACGCGAGTCCGGATACGAGGTGATGCAGCAATTCATCCGGATGGGGAAGAAGATGCCTTCAGCAATTTTTGTCTCGAGCGACATCCAGGCAGCCGGTGCTCTTGCCGCACTCGGCGAAGCCGGATTGAAATGCCCGGAAGAAATTTCGCTTGTTGGATTTGACGACATCGAGATCGCGAGTCACCTCGGCCTGACAACCATGCGGCAGCCGATGTATGAAATGGGTGTGCTTGCGGCCGACGTGTTGCTTGCGCGCCTCGAAACACCGAACCGCGAAGCGGTCCATACGATGTTCGTACCGAAACTCGTTATCCGTAAGACATCCGAGAGTCTTGATTCCCGTATCCGTGTCGCAAGCGAGACCGCAGCGTAGGGAGTCGGATGTGGGCTCCCGCGAGCCGCAGAGACACGAATGTTCTGGCTCACGATTTGCCTTGTTACTTTTAGTGCTTTGGTGTCTTAGCGGCTCATGATGTGTTTTGACTCAGGTTGCGATTTGAAGGAAACTAACACGAGGTGAGAATATATCAATGAGACGATTTGCCAGAACTTTTTTCCTTGTGATACTCACGCTGACCTTCACCGGACTGACGGGCCTCCTCGCCGGAACGAACGGCAAGATCGCCGGGACTGTCAAAGACAAGAAAACGGGGGAGCCGCTCATCGGTTGTAATGTCTTGCTTGAAGGGACGACCATGGGTGCCGGCACCGATCTCGACGGCCGGTACACGATCTTGAACGTCCCACCGGGCACCTACGTCCTGAACGTGACGATTGTAGGCTACTTGCCTACGAAGATCAAAGAGGTGAAGGTTAACATCGATCTCACCACAACAATCGACGTGGGGCTTTCAGAAACTGTGCTCGAGCTGGGCCGCGAAGTAGTCATTATTGCCGAACGACCGCTCGTCCAGAAAGACCAAACTGCAAAGACGGCCGTTATCGGTCGTGATCAGTTGAACGCTCTACCGGTCAATGAGTTCTCCCAGGTGTTGTCGCTCCAGGCGGGGTTTGTTGCCGGGAGCTTGCGCGGTGGCCGGAGCGGAGAGGTCGCATACTGGATTGACGGTGTGCCGGTGACGGACGTGTATGACGGCAGTCAGGTCGTCGAAGTGAACAAGAATCTTGTTCAGGAAGCCCAGCTGGTCTCCGGTGCGTTCAATGCCGAATACGGACAGGCAATGTCCGGCATCGTAAACATTGCCACGAGAGAAGGGGGAAAGACCTACACCGGATCGATGAGCGCCTACGGAGGAGATTATCAGAGTCCGGACAAGGTGCTGTATCCCGGAATTGACAAGTTCAGTCCCAACTCCATCAGAAACCTGGAAGCGAACATCAGCGGCCCCCTGCTCGGCGATAATCTGTCGTTCTTCGCCAATGGCCGGTTTATTCACTTTGGCGGCTATCTGAACGGGATTCGGAAATACAATCCTCAGAATATCTCATTCACCGACAGCACGGGCAAATTCCGAATCTCGCGGGATCCAGCCGGAGCGGGAGATGGGGATATCGTGCCTTTGAATTGGAGCGAACGCAAATACGCCCAGGCGAAGCTCACGTGGCGGATCGCCCCGCTGCTTAAGGCAAGCTACAACGTCATCTATGACAACAACGTAGCCCAGGCGTATGATCGGGCATACCTGTACAACCCCGACGGAAAGGGGAAGAACTACACGGTCAGCACGACTCAGATTCTGCAATTGACTCACACTCTGGGGGCATCCTCTTTCTATACCATCGGAGCGTCATACTTCGACAAGAACTTGAAGTATTACCTTTATGAGAATCCGTACGATGCCCGGTACGTCCACCCGAAGGTTTCCCTCCCGGTAGACGGGTTCAGCTTCCTGACGGGTGGAACCGATCTTGGACGGTTCCAGCGGTCGACGCAGACTGCACTCATCAAGGTTGATCTTTCCAGCCAATTCAATCCATCGAATCTGCTGAAGATTGGGCTCGAGTATCGGCACCACAAGGTGTTCTTCGAGAGCATGACCCTTCAGCCCATCGACGCGCAGCAGGACATCAACCTGGCAACAGGCAACCCGTTCATCTCGACCAAGATCCCGGATCTTTCTTCACAGTATCACGACATCTATACGCACCGCCCGATCGAGCTCTCCGGGTATGTGCAGGACAAGATGGAATTCAAGGATCTCATCATCAACATCGGCGTGCGGTTTGATTATTTTTCGCCGGATGGAGTGACGCTGGTGGATCAGTCCGATCCAAGCATCTACAACCCTATTAAACCGAACAACCGGTTCGAAGACGCGAATGGGAACGGAATTCAGGACGCGGGTGAGCGGACCAGGACGGTTGATGATCGAAGGGCGTACTGGTACAAGAAGGCGTCAACGAAATTCCAGATCAGCCCGCGCTTCGGGGCCGCATTCCCCATCACTGAGCGCGGTGTCGTTCATTTCTCGTACGGTCACTTCTTCCAGGTCCCTCGTTTTGAGTTTCTCTATCAGAACCCTGATTTCAAAATCGGACTTGGAACGGGCAACCAGGGACTTATCGGTAATACCGACCTGACTCCAGAGCAAACGATCAACGCCGAGCTTGGAGTGAGCCAGGCCCTCACCGATGACTTGAGCGTTGACATGACCGCATACATCCGCGATATCCGGAACCTGACCGGCACCCGCGCGGATGAGATCGTGGTGTTCGGCGGATCGGCGAGCTACAGCAAGTATGTCAACAGCGATTTCGGATTCGTAAAGGGGATTGTGGTTTCGCTGAACAAGAAATTCTCCGGCGGCGTGTCGGCGACAGCTGACTACACATATCAGGTTGCGCGGGGCAGCGCATCGGATCCGACCGAAGCGCGGAACGCTACCACGTCCGGGGCCTTGCCGGAAGTGCAGCTCGTCGCCCTTGGTTGGGACCAGCGGCACACGTTGAACGCGACTCTTTCGTACAACGCTCCGAGCTGGGGCATGAGCTTCATCAGCCAGTACGGTACGGGGACTCCGTATACACCGCGGCGGTCGACGGACGTTACGTCGCTGCTGACAAACAGCCAGGCCAAACCGCAGTTCTTCAATCTCGATGGACAGGCATTCTACGCTGTATCGTTCGAGCCATTGAGGTTTGTGTTGTTCCTCCGCGTGTTCAACCTGCTCGACACCCGCAACGAAGTCGGCGTCTTCGATGACACTGGTCGCGCTGGATTCACCACAGACGAGGCGCGGACACTTCGGACAAACCCGCTGCAAGCGGTGAATACAGTTCAGGATTGGTATCGCATCCCGACGTTCTATTCTGAGCCCCGGCGATTCGAATTTGGCATTAACATGGAATTCTAAATGGTTTTGTTGAGTCACAGGAATCTCACTTTAGACACGAAAATTGCAGCGATGGGAACACCAAATTCCAAATACGAATCCCGAAATCCTAAACAAATCCGAAACTCAAAACTGAGCTCTGTTCGAGGGTTCTCGCGGCGAGGTGTGGATTTCAGTATTCGGATTTCGCATTTCCTTCGAATTTCGATTTTAGGTTTTCGAGTTTCGACCGTGTACTGTCTGTTGGCGTGTGTCTCGGTCTTCATAATTCTCCCTTCTTTCGCTCTTTGTCAGAGCGGCAGGGAATTTCGACGCACGGCTGTTCACAACGGCAACCAGGTTCGCTCCGTATTCGGCAACTGGGGCGTTATCGGTCAGCCGAGTACGGGTGGGCCACGCGGTTCGTGGAAGAATGACAACGACGGATACCTTGGCGATGTGAGCCCCTTCGTGGGCGCTGAGGTCAAATGGAACAATGTGACGTTCCATTCTGTTGTCACGTGCCCCGTCGATCGTCCGACCCAGCTGCGCGACGAAGATCCGTCAACCGGAAAATCGTGGGCCTTCGAGCCGGTCGGCGGCTATTTGAATCCGAACCAGCAGAAGATCGCGATGACCACAGATCGCAATTCCTGGCCGCCCACGTGGCCGGACAAATTCAACGATCCGAGTGACCCGGGCTGGAAGGGCTCGTGGAACGGGTACTTCGGCAAACGTATCAGCGCAGACCAGGAAAGCTACTTCGTCATGGACGACAACAATGACGAACGGTTCAACCTGGCAAAGAACAACACGTTCGGCCTTGCCTTCCGGCCGGACTCGAAAGACCCTGCAAGAAACGGGATGGCCCTGGAAATGCGCGTACGCGGAATGCAGTGGTCGCAGTTCCTCGCCAAGGACAACATTTTCTGGCTCTATGAAATAACTAACAAGGGGACCACAGACTACAACAAGGTAGTCTTTGGAATGCTCGTTGGCACATATATCGGTGTCACGGGAACCGATGACCGACCAGGGGAATACGACGATGACTGGTCATTTTACGACGTGGCGACCAATATCACCTACACCGGCGACTACCCGCGTGATAACTCCCGCAATCCTCTCTGGGTGGGTCCGGTTGGCATGGTGGGGTACGCATTTCTCGAGAGTCCGGGCAATCCGTTCGACGGCATCGACAATGACGGGGATGCTGATTCCTCGGCATTTGCCCTGGGTGCCCCGTACTTCTCGCAAACAAGCTTTGATTCAACGTTGATTGTTCCTGGAATGAGGATAGTATTGATCAGGAACGATTTCAGCCGGTTCCTCTACACTGTACCGAACGTCGACACTGTAACAATTTACACACGTGGATTGACATTTCTGCTTCGACCGGGAAAGACGAAAGTTGCCGAGGGGAACATCCTCAGGGACGTGCAGGGAAATGAATCTGTGAATCCCAACGCCTATGACGTTGTCGACAACAATTTCAATGGCATCATTGACGAGAATTACTATCTGCACTATCGTCAGATCAAGCGGACCCGGACGATTCCGCCAACAACGCTGATTGATGTTCTTCGTCCAGTTCGCCGTATCGACTACGTCAACAATCTCGGCACAAGTCCATTCAGCATGCTCGATGAACGGCGTGATGATCGTGTTGACAACAATCGTAACTGGCTGCCGGAATTCGATGACCTTGGGCGTGACGGGATAGCGAATACCGGGGACTTTGGCGAGGCGGATGGGAAGCCGACCTCGGGGTATGACGAGTTTGGAAAAGACACTGGCCTGCCGGGTGAGACTCACATCGACAAAACAGATGTGAATGAATCCGACCAGATCGGGTTAACGAGTTTCTATTATTTCACACCATCGAACGCCGTCAGGATGGGTGACGACGAGTCGCTCTGGTCGAATCTCTCTCCGGGTTACTTCGATGTGCCGGCATCAATTGTCAACAACAAGCCGGAACGCGGCGAAGACGGAGACTTTATCTATGGTTCGGGGTATTTTCCATTGCTTGCCGGAAAGACCGAACGCTTCTCACTCGCACTCGTCTACGGCGGTGGAAAGGGAGGGAGCAGGGATGACGATATTGCGGATCTGCTGAAGAACAAGCAGACCGTGCAGAAGATCTACGATGCAAATTACCAGTTCCCGCAGCCGCCGGACAAACCTACGCTGGTCGCAGTCCCGGGCGATAAAGAAGTAACGTTGTATTGGGACAGGAAGGCGGAAGCCTCGGTGGATCCGGTCCTTCGCATCAAGGATTTCGAGGGATACAAGATTTATCGTTCGACGGATCCTGACTTCAGCGATATCTTCACCATCACCGATGCCACAGGATCTCCGCAAGGATACAAGCCGCTCGTTCAATTCGACATCAAGGACGGTGTCACGGGTTATTTCCGGGCGAATGCAGAATTGTATCAGGCGTCCTCGGGATATTCATATTTTCTGGGATCGGACAACGGGCTGGTTCATTCGTTTGTCGATCGCGATCTACAAAACGGCCGCAAGTACTACTACGCAATCGTTGCCTATGATAAAGGAGACGAATCCGTCGGTATCTTCCCGTCGGAGAATACGAAGTTTTTCTCGATCCTTCCCACGGGGGAAGTGCTGCACGACATCAACACCGTCGTCGCGACACCGGGATCGAAAGTTGCAGGGTATGTCGATGCCCCGGACGGTATTCAGCTCACACCCAAAACGAAGTATGGAAGCGGAACGCTTTCGTACCGGGTCGTCGATGCAACGAAAGTCTCGGCGCACTCCTACAGGGTTGAGTTCTTTGACAACCTGACAGATTCGCTCGACAACAACGGAAACGGGAAATTCGATATGGCGGATTCCACCGAGTGGACAAGGGTGACTTCGCAGTATTCCGTGCGTGACTTGCAGTCAGTTTCCGAGATGTTCATAGGGCAGGACACGTCCGTCGTTACTCTCAGCAGGAAGAATCTGATTGCTTCCAGCGTTGTCGTTCGGAACGCACAGGGAGGGACGGTCGCAGCGTCTGCGTATCGCCTCGATGCCTCCCGTGGTACTATTCGGGGTAACAGCGCCGGCAGTCTGCCCGCCGGCACCTACAATATCACCTTCGAGTACTACCCTGTGTATAGGAGCCAATACATTTTCGGAAGTCCATTTGCCAGTGAGACGAAGGATGCCGACATCTTCGACGGCGTGATGCTGGGCTTCAAGAACGACTGGACGACCGTGCTCGTCGATAGTTCGTCGGGTTGGGTCGGAAAGAACGCTTACATCTATAACTTCTTCCCGTTCTACACGAATTTCAACAATACTATCTACGCGGGGTATCGAAAACCGTCCGACTACGAAATCCGTTTCTCGAACACGATAGTGGACACGTCGTATGCCGATCCTGTCTTCGGAACGGACGCGATTCGAACAAACTTCAGGATCTACAACCTCACAGACAGCACGTATGTGAAGTTCATCTTCGGTGACAACGACCTCAACGGCAAACTCTCTCCGACGGACGAAATCTTCCTTCTCGAGAAACAGCCGACTGGAAAGCTGGGATTCACGTGGGACCTGTTCTTCGTTGCGAAGCCGAGTGACAAGCCGGACACGGTCTATAACCTTACCACGGGCGATAAGCTTGTGCTGAAAGTGACGAAGCCCTTCAGGAAGGGGGATGTGTACGAGTTCACGACGGTGAAACCCCGTGTCGAAGAGAAAACGGCTGAAGTGGAACTCTCGGACGTAAGAGCTGTCCCGAACCCCTATGTTACAGGCTCGTCACTGGAACCGCCGTTGCCCCCCGGAATCACCAGCGGGCGTGGCCAACGCAGAATCGACTTCATTCACGTCCCGGTCGATGCCAAAATCTCGATTTTCACCTCTCGCGGAGAGCATGTCATGACGCTGTATCATGAAGGGAACATCGAGAACGGAAGCGTCCCCTGGAATCTGAAGTCGAAAGAAAACCTCGATGTGGCCTACGGTGTGTATTTCTACGTTGTCGAATCACCGGCTGGCCGGAAAACCGGAAAAATTGCTATAATAAAATGAGCAGAACAAGTATGAAGAAATTGTCTTTTGTAAACACTCTGGTGTTGGTTGTGAGTGCACTCTTTTTTACCTTGAGCCTGCACGCCCAGTCAAAAGTGGGAACCACCGCCGCACAGTTCCTTGGTATCTCCGTGGGTGCCAGAGCTACAGCGATGGGGGACGCGTTCGTCGCTTCATCGGAAGACGTCAGTTCTGTCTACTGGAACCCGGGAGCGTTTGCCGCCAGCGGCAACTCCGAATTCATGTTCAGCAACACCAACTGGCTGGCCGGCACGAAATTCCGGTGGTTCGGTCTGATGCTGAATCTCGACGGTACGAACGCTGTGGGTGTGAGTCTCACGAACCTCGATTATGGCGAGGATGACGTGACGACTGTCGCGTTGCCGGATGGTACGGGCGAGCGGTGGACTGCACAGGATGTTTCCATTGCGCTGTCGTATTCGCGCCGCCTGACGGACAAGTTCTCGATGGGCGGATCCGTGAAGTATATCAGTCAGACGTTGTACAACGAGACGGCGAGCACGATCGCATTTGACCTGGGGCTCCTCTTCACGACCGGATTTCACGACATGCGTCTCGGCATGTCGTTCTCGAATTTTGGCGGCGACATGACGCTCGATGGCCGGGATCTTCTCCAGCGGGTCGATATCGATCCGGCGAATTCAGGATCGAACAAGAACCTCGTCGGGAAACTCAAGACCGATCCGTGGCCGATCCCTCTGTTCTTCCGCGTCGGAGCGGCGATGGATGTAGTCAAGAACGATGTCATGAAGCTGACGCTGGCCGCGGATGCAGTTCGCCCGAACGACAATGTGGAGTATGTCAACGTTGGAGGGGAGCTGGGCTGGAACAAGATGCTCTTCGTCCGGGGCGGATACCGGTCGCTCTTCAAGAAGGACGCAGAGGATGGCTTGACACTGGGTGCCGGCGTGCGCTATCAGTTCGAGGGCATTGCGACGCTTGAAGTGAATTACGCATACAACAAGTTTGGCCTTTTCGGCAATCTGAACACGATTGCCATCGCAGTAAGCTTCTGATTCATTGATATTGCACACAGTCCATTAATCAAGAACCAACATACGGGAGGAGGTCCACGGCAGAATCTTCGGATTACCCTTTTCGTTTTTTGAGAGGCAGTGGATGTTGGATCACTTCACACTTTAATTAAGGAGCTGTTTATGAAAACAGTCTTACGAGCATTGTTTGTTACGGGTCTGCTCGTGTCCATGGCGGTTGCACAGTCACCCTGGACGCTTCAGACTTCGAACACCACTCAGCGGATCAGGTCATTGAGGCCTGTGAGCGCTCAGGTCGTCTGGGCGTGCGGGAACGCGGGCACGGTTGTCCGCACTGTGGATGGCGGGACAACGTGGCAGTTAAAGACCATCACAGATGCAACATTCAACCTGTACGGCATCGAAGCAATCGATTCCTCGACTGCATGGGTCATCGGAACGATTTCCAGTGCCGGCAATACGGGTGATACCAGATTATGGAAGACGACAAACGGAGGCTCCACCTGGACGCAGCAGCTTCTGATTGCTGATTCCTGGGCAGATGGCGTGCGTTTCCTGGACGCCAACAACGGGGTCGCAGTCGGCGATCCGGCAGTTGCCACGAAGAGCAAGATGACAATCTACACGACTTCAAACGGAGGCACAAACTGGACGTTAGTTCCGGGTGCCGGCAATCCCGCAGTGGACAGCGTGGCTGACGAAGTTGGCATAACGAATGGCGTGGATGTCGTGGGATCAGCCTTCTATTTTATTACGTATGGCAACACGAGTTCGATCCAGCCGCGTGTGTTCAAGTCGACCGACAAAGGTCTGACATGGACAGCGTCGCCGAGGATCGCGATCGACAACAGCTATGGCTTCAGCATGAAGGATGCGACCACGGGAATCACGTGCAATATCAATAGCGGGAGCATCGCCAAAACGGCGAACGGATGGGCCACGGCCGATTCGATGCTGGTCTTTGGCGGCGTATATGGGCTCCGCGCAATTGATTGGATTCCCGGTACCAATTCCATCGTCATTGTAGGTGGCCCGACGTCAACCGGCTTCTCCGGCCTTTCAAAAGACGCCGGCAAGACCTGGTTGCCTCAGACATTACCGACCGGAATTGCACGATTGTATACGGTTCAATTCGCCAACTCGTCAACAGGATGGGCTTCGGACAATGTTGGCAAAATCGTGAAATGGACCGGCGGCGATCTTGCAGCGAGCTCTGATAGCGTAAGCGTCACGTTCTGGGCAAACACGTCGACTGTGCCAGACACTCTGAAGTCGAATTCGTTCGTCCAGATTCGCGGCGCAGCTCCCCTCTTTGGACCATGGGGCGCCGGATCCCAGGCAATTCTGTCAAACGTTGCCGGCGACTACTGGAAGGGAACTTACAAACTGAGAGTTGGTGATACGATCCAGTACAAGTTCTTTACGAATGCGAACAAACCCTTGCCTGTGGCTTCGAATGATCAGGGTTGGGAAAACAACTCGACCGATCCCTCTGGGAATAGAATCATGATCGTCGGGAAAAAGGACACCACACTCCCGGTTCAGTTTGTGAACGGGACATCGAAAAACCAGGATCAGTATTTTACGCCGTTTGTGAATCAGAAAGACTCCATCGAGATCTACTTCCGTATCAACATGCAGAGCAACGAGTCATTTTCAAAAACCACGCAGTTCATGGGAGTGCGCGGCGCCTTTGCACCTCCATACGATGGTTGGGGGAAGAGCATCGTGCTCAAGCAGGAAACTCTGCACGGAAACGGCTCAAGTCAGCAATATGATGGCACGAATTTCTGGTCCGGCTTTACGCGCGTCCCGAAATCGCAATTCGCAAGTGCCATTGAGTACAAATTTGTAATCATGGATGCTCCAAGCCTGACAGCTGGTATCGTTGCGTGGGAAGACAACATCCGTCCGGCGACAGACGTCACCGGTGGCGGAAATCGCCAGATTCTTGCCAACACCAGTCCCTCTGACACATCGCTCTATTGGAAGTGGTGGGCCAATAATCCGTACGCGGGCTTCAAAGGCGCCGATACGGTCATCGTGACCTTCCGTGCGAACCTGTCGCAAGCGATTGCGCAACGCGGATTCACCTTCAGTGACACGCTGCAGGTGCGAAGCGGCTATGGCTCGACGGCGAAGGAAGTGCGGACGAAGGCGATGACTCGCTCTGGCATCACAGGAACAATCTTTACAGCGACCGATACGGTGATTACCGCTGTCGGTAAAGCGCTCAACTACCAGTACTATCTGGTAAAGAGCGGCAACGATGTACGCGAAATCTTCTTTGATTTCACTGACACTGGAACAGATGTCTCGCAGGCAGAACGCCGCAAGCTGAGCGTCACGACCAAGTCTCTCACTGTCTTCGATACAACAAGCAGCGCGACAGATATGAGACGGATGCCTCGGTTCCGGAATTCGACGAAGATGTCGAAGGCCGTGACGGTAACGTACACGCTTAACCTCCGACCTGCGTACCTCCAGGTTGCCAGAGGTGATACACTGGTTGACATCCAGGGGACCAACAACGTCACGAAGAGCTCCAACATCAAGACGCTGGGTGTTGGCATCAACGGTCCGGCAGTCGGCGGATGGGCAAGCTGGGGTCCGGCAATGATTGCAGCCCCGGACACGGTCCACAAGATGTATGATGACGGAACACACGGTGATGCAGTTGCCAACGATACCATTTACTCGGTACAGTACAAGTACACAATAGCTGACCAGCTCGGTCAGGAGTTCAAGTTCGGTATCGGCGGCAGCGACAACGAAGGTGGAAAGGGCGGCTTTGGGAACAACCACATCGAGAACATCGATGATTCCCAGACCACCTACGTTCTGGCCAGCGATTGGGGCAGCATCAATCCGAAGTTCTACAACACGTGGGACTTTATCAACCACAAGGCAAAGAATCCAACAGCGGTTGAGGATAACTGGTCAGTTCCGATGATGTACGAACTCAGCCAGAACTATCCGAACCCGTTCAACCCGTCGACGACGATTCAGTTCACGATCCCGGCCAAAGATGTCGTCACGTTGAAGATCTTCAACGTGCTAGGCCAGGAAGTGATGACGCTTCTGAACGAGAAGATGGATGCAGGAAAGCACTCAGTGCGGTTCGACGCGTCGAAGCTGGTCAGCGGTGTCTATCTGTATCAGGTGACCGCAGGCAAGTACGCCGAGACGAAGAAGATGGTTCTTCTTAAGTAACCTCGCTGATGTGGATGTCGTAGTGAGATTCGGGCAAGGCGGGAGTTTTCTCCCGCCTTGCTTTGTTTATGCGATTGGAAGCGTCGCTGCGGGTGTATTGGTTTCGGAAGTTCCTTTGGGGGCTGTCAAATGTAGGTCGAAATGCCATTTCGACCACGTGGAGGACTCTGAAATCGCCGTGCATGAGAACATCTTGACGTACTGCAAAGCGTTGAGAGTACTTTTGGGACAGCCTCTAGTGCTTCCGAGATCAAGCAGGTTGCGCCACGACCACCTGATCAAATCATTTGATTCTCAGGTGGACGGTTGGATCACTACTGCAAATAACCACTCGCGCGATGACTATTCGACTACAGATCCTGCTGATTGGTTTGTTGGCCTCCTTCATTATGGAGTCTTTGGGCCAGCAATCCCAGCCTCCCGCCGGTATAATAGCGAAGGCAGGGGATACGTATATCACCGAAACGGAGTTCCTGGAACGCTTCGAAATGCTTCCGGGACTTCAGCGGCATCGGACGGAGCGGATGGAAGAAGCGAAACTCGAGCTGCTCTACTCGCTCATCGCCGAAAAACTTCTGGCACAGGAGGCGCGGGAACGAAGGATCGATCAGGATTCGATAGTTCGCCTTTCCTTCGAAGAGATTCGCAAAATGCTGGCACGCGATCAGTTGTACCGGCTTGAAGTCAGCGGAAAAGTGCATGTGACACCGAAGGACGTGGCAGAGGCCATCGATCAGGCACTGAAGGAAGTCCTGGTTTCGTTCATCTTCTGCGAGCGGAAAGACGATGCAGAGTTCATTCGGAAACAGATAAGAACTGCGAAAGAGTTTGGTTCTATTGAGATTGACATATCGTTGCACTCGGTCCGGGACACGGCGACAATTATCTGGAGTGACGCCACGCCCGCGATCGAACAAGCTGCGTATGCACTCAGGAAAGGGGAAGTCTCCCCGGTTATTCAATCTGGCGGGGGATTCTACATCCTGAAGGTGGAACGCATACAGTCAAACGCGTTCTATACCTCGCTTCAAAGCACAGTGTTGCGTGAAAGGGTGGAAGGGAAGGTCCGGCTGCGAAAGGAAGAGTCGCGGCTGAATGAATTCGTTGCGGCGATGCTCAGGAACAGGACCGGATACTCAAAGCCCGGGCCGCTCAGAGAACTCGTGGGTACGCTGAAACAGGTCTACGCTAAGGTTCGCGTCGTGGGAAGAGTTGCGCTGAATGACAACATGCTTTCGCAGGCCCGCAGCATTTGCAGACTCGTTCTTCACGACACGCTCGCCGTGGCAGGAAATGCTGCCTGGACGGTGGAGGAAATACTCGAGAGGCTCCACACGAGGGGATTCTCTCTGGACAGCGTGACTGTGAAAGCGATTCCCCAGCAGGTGAACGGGCTGTTGCGTGTGTGGGTACAGCAGGAGTTGCTGGCACAGGAAGCGCTTGCCCGCGGACTCGATACCTATCCTGCCGTGAGGCAGCAACTCGATACGTGGCACGACAACGTTCTGGAACAATCGATGCGGTTCTATCTGAAGAAGCAGGTGAAAGTCTCCGAGGCCGAGGTGCTGTCATTCCTTCGATCGAAGGATTCTTCAGTCGTGATTCCCAGAGTGCAACTGCGCGAGCTGATAACCGCCTCGCTTGATGAAATGCATCAGGCATTGGACGAGATCCAAACCGGAAAGTCCATGGAAGAGGTCATCATTCGTTGGTGCAGTGACGCGTATCTGCGCGAACGAAAGGGGATCTCCGATCCATTTCCCGTCTCGGATCGATATCCTGTGGGTGAGATTGCCTGGCAAATGATTGTCGGGCAGCGGTACGGTCCTGTGAAAGAAGGATCGGGATATCTGTATTTCGAACTCCTGTCGAAAGATCCACAGAAGGAGCCGGTGGACACTGGATTCACAGAGCGTATGGATCGGGCGAAGAACGAACTTCTGCGTCAAAAAGAGAAACGGCTCGTGAACCTCTTCCTGGCACAGGCGGGCCAGTCGAGGGGGTATTCAATCTATCAGGATCGACTCAGCCGTATCAAGGCAAGCCCCATTCCTATGATGACATTCAGAATCCTCGGCTTCGGTGGAAGAATGTTCGCCGTGCCCTTCGTCGACCGGCAGATTGAATGGTTGAATGTTGAGCCGCCCCAAGGTCAAATCGCTTTCTAAGGATGCTTGTTTGGCAAACGAAGAACGAAATAATATCCGCCTTTTCCGTTTTCTCCTTTTACTGCTCCCGCTGGTATTCTTCGGCCTGCTGGAAGGGACGTTGCGCCTGTTCGACTACGGCGGAGACCTCGGCCTTTTTCTCGAAACAAGAGCGAATGGCCGGACTTACTACAAGATCAATCCTGACGTCACGAAGCGCTATTTCCGGACCATCGCCGTGAAGGCGATGGTCTCAAATGAATTGTTCGAAAAGCAGAAGGGGGCGAACACCGTCAGGGTTTTCTGCCTGGGAGAGTCGTCGACGCTCGGATATCCCTACATGTTCAACGGCTCGTTCCCCAGCATGCTGAAGGATCGACTCGAAACGCTTTGGCCGGAAAAGAACATCGAAGTCATCAACCTGGGCATTACGGCCGTCAATAGCTACACCGTCGCAGACTTCACTGAGGAACTCGTAGCCTATCAGCCGGATGCACTGCTTGTCTACTGCGGGCACAATGAATTCTACGGCGCGCTTGGCGTGAGCTCAACGGAACGGTTGGGAAAAAGCCGATGGGTTGTGAAATCATATCTCGCATTGGAACATAGCAGGACATTCCGCCTGCTTCGGGACGGTGTGAATGCTGTCAGGGAGATGCTGAGTGCCGACCGGTCTGGCGGCCGCGAAGCTACTGTGATGCAGGGGATGGTCAGGAATCGTGAGATAGCATTTGGTTCAGATGAGTACACGACGGCGAGAGACAACTTCAGGGCCAATCTTGAAGAAATTGCGACGGTCTCGTCAACCCACAACATTAAGGTCATTTTTGGGACGCTGGTGAGCAATCTGAGTGGCTTGGCACCTTTCGTCTCGACAGTTGCGCCCGGACTGGACGCATCGAAGCGGTTGGAGTTCGAGAGGCGTTACGCATCGGCAGACAGTGCGTTGCTGAATGAAGCGTATGCGGAAGCTGAAACCGACCTCATTGCAGCGCTGGCTGTTGACTCGATTCCGGCGAAGGGGCACTTCCTGCTTGGACAAATTCTCGAGAGAACTCAGCGGTATGAACAAGCACGAAAAGAGTACGCACTCGCTCGCGATTATGACGGACTCCGTTTTCGGGCACCGTCTGAATTCAACGACATCATTCATCAGGTTGCTGCCCGCCACTCGATACCCGTCGCTGAATGCGAGCAATTAGTATCAGCACAATCGGAACACGGGATCATCGGAAATCGGTTGGCCCTTGAGCATGTTCACCTCAACGTCGACGGCTACTTTCTCATCGCGAAGGCATTCTTCACTGGGATGGCCGATAACAATGTTATCGCTCCGCGTGAGCGATGGAACTGGAGTCTCGATAAAAAGGACAACGAGTACAGGGAGAGTGTGAGGGTGACTCCGCTTGATTCAGTGATGGCCGCCATCCGATTATATGTGCTGATAAACAGCTGGCCGTTCCGTGAGGGTGGAATCAGCGCTCAGAAATTCGAGGCGACTACCGATCGCGAGCGGCTTGCAAAGTCGTGCCTTTTGAGAGAATTGACCTGGGAGCAAGCCCACGTCAGGGAAGCCGAGCTGTATGAATCACAGGGTGATCTCGGGAATGCGGCCGAGGAGTATCGTGCTCTGGCAAAGGTGACCCCTTTCAACTCGTCGCCGCTTCTTCGGCTGGGTCAGCTTCTACTCAATGCCGGCGACGACGACGGTGCCAGACGCGCATTTGAAAAGTCGTTGAAGGTCGCTGGAAGCTACGTCGCGTATCAGGGTATCGGGTTGGTTCATCTGCGAAGGAAGGAATTCGAAAAGGCAGCCGCTGAATTCCGGCGGGCGCTCGAATATGCCGGGGGTATTCCATCCGCGGGCGTCGTGGAAACACAACAGTTGCTCGCTGTTGCTCTTGCCGGGGGAGGAAAACTCGCTGAGGCGGAAGTCGTTGCGCAATCGATCGTCTCTGCTCATCCTGAGCAGACGCAGGCACGCGAAATACTCGAACGGATAAGGATGCAGATGCGCACTACAACCAAAGAACGACCGTGATGAAGACGCCACAAGAGCGAATCGAGCCGTTTCTCAGGCGGTGGAGCTACGCGTCCGAGATTCCGGATGTTGCCGCCGTGCCGCAAGCAAAAACTTTCTGGCGGTCTGCCTACGAATATTGGATGAAGTTCGCCCGGATGGTAGGCAAAGCGAATGCTGTGGTGCTCTTGACGATTGTCTATTTCGTTGTGATCGGTCCGGCAGCGATCGTGTTGAGGATAATCGGCAAGGATTTGCTTGATCGGAAAGCGGGCAACGAGATTTCCTACTGGTACGACAAACAGCAGGAAAAACTGACAACTGAACGAAGCGAACATCAGTTCTGAACCGACCGTGAATATCCTTGGCATATCGTGCTTCTACCATGATGCAGCAGCTGCCATCCTCAGCGATGGTCAGCTGATCGCCGCCGCCCAGGAAGAGCGATTCACACGTCGGAGACACGACGCAGAATTCCCGATCCATGCCATAAACTACTGTCTGCACGAGGCTGGGATCTCTGCGGCAGAAATCGATTATGTCGGATTCTACGACAAGCCGCTCGTCAAGTTCGAGCGGCTTCTCTATACCTATCTGGCGACGTTTCCAAAAGCGTTGCCTTCGTTCCTCAAGTCGATGCCTGTCTGGCTCAGGGACAAACTGTGGATCCCGCAACTCATTCGCGCCAAGCTTGACTACGACGGACCGATTCTGTATTCAGAGCATCATCAGGCGCACGCGGCGAGCGCTTTTCATGTTTCGCCCTTCGATGCGGCTGCTATCCTTACGATCGACGGAGTCGGAGAATGGGAAACCACGACCTATGGTATCGGTGAAGGGAACGACATCCAGCTCCTGAAACGTATTCACTTTCCGCACTCCCTGGGGCTCCTCTATTCTGCATTCACGTACTATCTGGGGTTCAGGGTCAACAGTGCGGAGTACAAAGTGATGGGCCTCGCTCCCTACGGCAAACCAGTGTATTACGATCTGATCATGCAAAACCTCGTCAGCGCCAGGGATGACGGCAGCTACAAGATGAACATGAAATACTTCGGGTACGATTCCGGGTTAACAATGACGAACGCCAGTTTCGAGACGCTCTTCGGCCAACCTCGTCGGGAACCTGAAGGTCCGCTCGGTCAGTTTCACAAAGATATGGCGGCATCGATTCAGAAGGTCACGGACGAGCTCATGGTACGTATGGCAAACCACGTGCATCGTGTGACGAAATCGAAGAATCTTTGTCTTGCCGGCGGCGTAGCGCTCAATTGCGTCGCAAACTCGAAGATTCTTGAGCGTACGTCATTTGAGAATCTCTTTATCCAGCCGGCTGCAGGAGATGCCGGCGGTGCGGTGGGGGTGGCATATCACATCTACAATTCGCTTCTTGGGAAGAAGAGGAACTTCGTTTGGCGCGATGCATTTCTTGGACCGGAGTTCTCGGACAGCGAAATAGCTGAGTATCTGGCGGGTCTCGGAGTCGACTATCAGACACTCGGAAGGGTGGAGCTTCTCAACGAAGCAGCTCGCCTGATCGCAGAGCAAAATGTCATCGGATGGTTTCAGGGGAGAATGGAATGGGGGCCGAGAGCGCTCGGAAACCGGAGCATACTTGCCGATCCCCGAAACAATGAAAACTGGTCGAGGGTCAACTTGAAGATCAAGTTCCGCGAGAGCTTCCGGCCTTTCGCACCGGCTGTGCTGCTGGAACGGGCATCCGAGTTCTTCGATCTCGACCGGCCAAGCCCTTATATGCTCCTGACAGCCCAGGTTCGTGAGAACAAACGCGTGATACCGGCGGTTACCCATGTTGACGGGTCGGCTCGACTTCAGACGGTTGCGCGCACGGAGAATACGATGTTTCATGATTTGCTTCAGGAGTTCGACCGGCAAACCGGATGTCCGGTGCTGATTAACACGTCATTCAATGTCCGAGGTGAGCCAATTGTCTGCACTCCTCACGACGCATTTAAATGCTTCATGCGCACTGACATGGATTTTCTCGTGATTGGCAATGCCCTGCTGGACAAGAAGAGAATGCAGGAGGATGTTAAGGAGCTATCGAGAGAGGAATTTGCAATGGACTAATCTCCATCTCGGAAGTCGGTAAGCGAGATGCTGGCTTCAACAAGAAGGAGTTGTTTTTCGACAGATAATCTGTCGAGGTTGGCTCATGGGGCTGTCCCAAATGTAGGTCGAAATGCTATTTCGACCACGTTGAGGATCCTGAAATCTTCGAAACTAGAGAAATCTCGACTTACTCGAAGAGGTCGAAAGTACTTTTGGGACAGCCCCAGCAAGATCAGCAGGGGCAATGCCCTGCTGGACAAAAGAAAATTCCGGAGGATGTAAGAGAACTTACGGATCAGGAAATGGTAATTGATTAGGACCTTTCTACGGAGCGATAATGCAGAGTCGGAAAAAAGGAAGATCTAAATTCTCCATCATCGGTGAATTCTGGGCCTACATGCGCGTCCGGAAAAAGTGGTGGCTCGGACCTATTGTCTTCGTCCTGGTTCTGCTGGGCCTTTTCATAGTCCTGACCGAAGGCTCTGCGCTGGCCCCCTTTATTTACACCCTTTTCTAGGTGATACCCTTGAAGTCTGGATTGATAACTCTGGTTACGCTGATTGCCGTTGCGCAAGTCGCATGTACGCAGGACAGCGCCGACGTGACGTTTCGTTACACACCGCCATCATCACAGTCGGCGGTGTTCCTCGTCGGGGAGTTCAACAATTGGAACAACCAGGCTTGGCCGATGACACCGGCCGGGAACAATCTGTTTGTGCGAACTGTCCGGCTCGCAGTGGGAGGCTTTCCGGGCGGCAAGGTGCCCGGTGCGTACGAATACAAGTTCTACTATTCCGGCGTCGCGGATTGGCCCAACGATCCGCTCCACCATTACGTCAATCCATCGGACAACAACGATTCGTATCTCTTCATCAACAACCCGACGATATACCAGCTCATACCAAATGAACGGACTGGTATTACGGCAACCACAAATCCGACCGTCTCAGCGTACCTTTTCCCGAAAGTCGGTTCAGCGATAGACACATCCTCCATTACATTGCGGGTGGGAAGCAGATTCTACTCAGGGCTCGGGCGATTCTACAATCTAACAACACGCCAGCTTGCTCTCCAGCTACCTGATCGCCTCCCGAACGGGGTGCACAGAGTAGTCCTGACGGTTGGGACCTCCGCTGACAGCGTCTTAATTACGGTGCAGGCTGGTTTCGTGCAGATCACGAACCTGAGCGGTTTTGTTACGCGCAATCCCCAGCGGACCCTCTACGGTGTTGTTGAGGATACATCAATTCATACAGTCCGCATCGTCAGAAACGACGCGGACACTGCGTTCGCGACGGCCACGGCTGGAGCTTTTGTGCTGGCGGCACAACTCCGTGAAGGGGCGAACACTTTTAAGGCTCTCGCACGCGACGCGAATGGATTTCTCCAGATGTCAGACCCAGTTATGTTCACGTACCTGATCAACCATGCTCCGGATGCTGATGTCTACTTCATTGACGCCGGGCCAAATGTCATCGTGAGTGCGGACGGAACAACAGATCCAGACACAGGGCAGGTGCTGACGTATCTCTGGTCGGCTGATGTGAAGAATCCGCAGCAGGTTGCGGGCATCAATGGTTCCAGGAATCGTCAGATCTCGGCCCCGAAACCTACAGTTCCCGGGGAATACTACTTCACGCTGATCGCGAGTGATCCGGAAGGGAACAAGGACACAACGCGAAACTACTTTACAATTCTCGATAACGGTGTCTTTCAGGGAGCAAGTCGTGCAACAGTTCCTCGCTGGGTCAAGCAGGGAAGACTGTACGAAATGTTCTTCAAATCGTTTACACCGCAGGGGACAATCAACGCCGCGATCCCGATGCTCCCTTATCTGAAAAGTCTCGGAGTCAACATCCTCTGGGTGATGCCGATCATGGAGAACGCCTCACCAATCAACACACGCACAGGTCCGGGATACAATATCAAAGATTTCCTGAAGGTCGCGCCGGAGTACGGATCGAATGGCGACTTCAAGAATTTTGTGTCTCAGGCGCACTCGCTTGGATTGAAGGTCATCGTTGACGTCACACCCAATCATACAAGCTACCTGCATCCGTTCGTCCTTGAAGCGCGCCAGTATCGGGAAAGATCCCCGTACTGGAATTTCTATCAGCATACCGTCATCAACCATAATACGAACGGTCTCGGACAGAGCACTACGTCGGATGGATTTATCTACTACAGCGGGTTCTCGAGTCAGCTTCTTAACTACAACTGGTCGGACGTGGATGCACGCTCCTACATGATCGAAGTGTACAAGTGGTGGGTAAGAGAATGTGATATTGACGGATACCGCTTCGACGTGTATTGGGGGCCGCATCGCAGGGCGGGCGGAGGAGCGGGGAACGAACTTGAAATGGGTGCCCCGGTCCGCAAGGCGTTGAAGAAGCTGAAGCCGGACATTTTTCTGCTGGCAGAGGATGACGGCACGGGATCGGGCACCGAGGTGATCTTTGGAGATCGCAGCGGCGGTGTGGATGCCGGATACGATTGGGCCCTGTTCGGCGGGGCGATCAAACCATTTTTCTTCGATGCGGGGAGTATCGAGAACCTCCACTCGAAGTACTTCAACAACAATTTCTATCCCGGGCCGAATGCCTCCTTCATGCGCTTCATGGAAAACCATGACGAGGAGAGAATTATCTATCAGTACCAAGACACCGCATATCAGAAAACGCAGCCCGTTGCCTCAACGCTATTCACCGTTCCCGGCATGCCTATGATCTACTCCGGGCAGGAGGTCGGACACGGTTTGACGATGAGCGATTTCTATCAGCGGACGAGGGGAGTGATCGATTGGAAATCGCCGGGAAGGAGCAGACTGCTCCCGCATTATCAGCGATTGACGCATATCCGGGCTCAGTTCGCAGCGTTTTCGACCCAAAAATTCATCCGACTTTCTTCGGGGAATGGCCTTGTGTACAGCTACGCTCGCCCTTTGAGTGGCAATGACGGCATCGTCGCTGTAAACCTCAGCTCGAGCGTGCAGGACGTCACGTTAAACCTCTCCTCAGCGGTCGTCGAGACTCCTGTTCAGGACGGCAAGGCTTATGTCGTGAGTGATCTCTATAATGACACATCGTACACCCTCAAGTTCACTGGTGCGCAGGCTTCTCTGCGGATTGTGCTTCGCCCCTTCGGAAGTTCTGTGTGTGTGCTGTCAGATTCGACAAGACGGCTGAGCTTGCCGCTCCTGGTTTCAGTGAAGAAGGATCTTGGTGAGAACCTGCCAACCGAATTTCTGCTCCATCAGAACTATCCCAATCCATTCAATCCGACCACCACGATAGCCTATGACCTTCCTTCTGAAGCATACGTGACGCTTCGAATCTTCAATATTCTCGGAGAGGAGGTCGCAACGATTGTTCGGGGCAGACAGGAAGGGGGCCAGCACGCGGCTCAATGGAATGGTATGTCTTCCACTGGACTGGGTTGCTCCTCTGGCGTGTATTTCATGCGCCTGGAGGCTGGCAGCAATATCAGTGTCAAGCGAATGATGCTCTTGAAATAATGCCGGCAGTGCCTTTGCATGTGAATGGCTTGAACTCGAAGGAGTTTTCCACTGTCACGATACCTATTTAAGTTCTCTCTGCTTATATTAAGCTGCGTTCCGCTCATCGCCAATCCGATGATTGACGTTGGGCGCACTGAGAACAGTCGCAAGGAGAGCACGCAAGTAACCATGAATGACGATACCTCGTCGAGGCGCAAGACACTCTACCTCAATATTATCTGGCATCAGCACCAGCCGCTCTACCTCGACCCCGGAACGGATCAACTCCAGGGGCCTTGGGTGCGTACGCATGGGACCAAAGACTATTATGACATGGTGTCCATGGTGGAGCGGTACCCGTCCATTCATTTTACGGTGAACCTGACTTCTTCCCTGATTGTGCAGTTAGAGGAATACTATGTGGCTCGGCTGAAGCCGTTCGTCGATTTGAGAAAGAACCGCGTCGATGCTAAGAATTACTTCGCATCGTTCGGGGGGAAGACCGATCCCTGGATTGACCTTGCCCTGAAGGCTACGTCGAAGTTCAACGCCCGGGACCTGTCGTTTTTGCTCACAAATGTCTGGAACGCCTTTTCTGTCAGCGACGTCATCATCGGGCGTTTTCCGCAGTACCGGTCTCTCCGGGAAAAGTTCAGGCAATCCGGGACAAAAGGACTTTCCGAGCAGGAACTAAGGGAAATCAAATTCTGGTTCTATCTGGCCAATTTCGATCCCGAATTTCTTGAAGGAAAGGTCAAACTCACCACCCGGAGCACTATCGACCTCACCGATCTCGTAGAAAAGCTCTCAGACGGCAGTTACAGACTTCGGAAGTTCATCACTGAGGATGATTGTAACAGGATCATCGCCGAGACATACAAAGTCCTTGCTGCGATTGTTCCTGCACATAGAAAGCTGATGTACAGCACGTCGTCACGTCGCGGTCAGGTTGAGGTTGTCACGACGCCATTTTACCATCCGATTCTCCCGCTGATTTACGACAGCGAAGCAGCGAAACTCTGTCAGCCCAACGATCCGGCGCCCCGCAAGTTTCACTTTCCGGAGGATGCTGAGGCGCAGGTTGCGAAGGCGGTCGCCTATTTCAGAAAACACTTCAGGGTTTCTCCGACCGGCATGTGGCCGGCCGAAGGGGCCGTTTCTCATGATGTTGCACCGGTCTTTGCCAGGCATGGCATCAAGTGGATTGCGACCGACGAGAAGATACTTGCACGCTCCAAAGGGAGCAACTCAGCCAAGTACTACCCGTATGCGCTTTCTGGGAACGGAGCCACAGCGCCGGTTGCAATTGTTTTGCGTGATACTGAACTGTCGGACAAAATTGGCTTCACCTATCAGAGTTGGAAGGGGGAAGATGCTGCGGCCGACTTCATAGAGAGTATCTTGAAGTATCTCCCGGCCCAGGACGAATCGGATCGTCTATTGACTGTCATCCTGGATGGAGAGAATGCGTGGGAATGGTATCGTCTCGATAACGATGGCAAGGAGTTTCAAAACAGCCTTTATAGAAGACTCTCTGACCTGTATGAGAGCCGAACCGTTGTGACGACAACTGTGACGGAGTATATCGATGGAAATCGATCCCGCGGAATACAGCCGCATCCGATTGAATCGATGGAAACCCTGCAATGGCTCTGGCCTGGTTCATGGATTAACGCGAACTATGATACATGGATAGGGCAGGAGGAGGAAAACAAGGCGTGGGAATACCTGCTGACGGCCAGAACCGATCTTTCCAATTCCGGCCTGAAACCTCCTGATCCCAAAGCACCCGTTCCGCGAAAAGGAACCAGAAACTGGTACACTTTCAAGGCCTGGGAATCGATGTATGCAGCAGAAGGGTCCGATTGGTTCTGGTGGTACGGGACTGATCAGTCCGCCCCCGGTGGGGATCGGCCGTTCGATGTGGCGTTCACAACGTACCTCGAGAATATCTACAAGTTTGCGCGTCTTGCGAACGGGAAGATGCCGCGAAGGGATTTCAAGCCCATCCTCCGGGATACACTGATCCCAAATCAGAGTCAGGGGACGATGGCGCAGAGTAGAAATGACCTTGTGAAGGTAGCTTTTCAGGTGGATTGCAGGGATATGTATGTCCGAAAACGTGTCTATGTCGCCGGCAATCACGAACGCTTAGGCAACTGGGTGCCGAACAGCGTGAGACTCTACGACGATGGAACACACGGGGACCTGGCCCCGAACGACGGTATCTGGACCCTGGAGGTTTCACTGCCCGCCGGTGCGGAGATCGAGTACAAATACACCAATAGCGGCGCTGAAGGGAACTGGAACCCGGGTGAGGAATTCCCTTCCTCAAACAGAAAAATCAAAGTGATCGCTGACAGCCGAACCCGACAGATTGTTGACGATAGATTCGGGAAGAAGTTGGCTTGGCTAAACTCATCAGCACTAAAGGATTATAGACTTGGTAAGAAGCAGCGTTCGAGATGTAGCAGTCGCCATAATCCTCATTTTTGCAGGTCTCTCCGTCTTTTCCGGTGGGTGTGCCCGTCATGATGCCAGCGCAGACCGTCTTGTGATCTGGCACCAGATGCGGCCGGATGAGCAGGCCGTTCTGCACCGTCAGCTTCTTCGGTATATGCAAAAGCACGCCGATGTAAAGGTCCAAGAATTGTTTAAGGAGACCGAAACGCTCAGGAGTGCTTATGTCGTCGGTGCGTTGGCTGGTCAGGGACCAGATCTCGTCTATGGCCCGTCGGACCCGGTCGGAGTTTATGAAGCTACAAAGAGCATCCGCCCGCTCGAGGACCTGTTTTCCGCAGATTTCTTGGCGCAGTTTGATTCAACTTCTCTCGTGCGGTACCACGGTCACCTCTACCAGATCGCCGACAAGATAGGCAATCACCTGGCTCTGGTGTACAACAAGAAATATGTCCAGAAGCCGCCTGAGACAGATGTCGAACTGATAGAACTCAGCAAGCAGATCCAAAACAAGTACGGATATGTCTTTGGACGTCCAAGGGTCTATGGCATTACCTGGAACTACATTGAGCCGTTTTTCTTCATCCCGTTTTACACCGGCTTCGGTGGGTGGGTTCTGGGCCCGGATGGGGTAACGCCGACGCTCGACACCAAGTCCATGGTGGACGCTCTCAATTTCGTCCGACGGCTTCGGGACGTCGAGAAGATCGTTCCCAACGAGGCGGACTACGAGATAGCTGATGCGTTGTTCAAGGACGGGAAAGCGGCGATGCTGATCAATGGAGACTGGTCCTGGGCCGGCTATGCACAGCACGGAATCGATATCGGAATCGCGCCGCTGCCAAAAATCACGGAAACCGGTCTTTGGTGTGCGCCGATGACATCGCCAAAAGGGTATTCTGTCAACGCCAATCTTAGCGGCGGAAGGCTTTCCACGGTCGTCGACCTCCTGAAATACCTTCTGTCGGAAGAATGCCAGCTCGAGACAGTGAAGTCTCTTAATACAGCCCCCACTCTCAAGGTTCTTTACAAGAACGCTGAGATCCTCGCCAATGAAAACCTGCAAAATTCTCTCCTGCAGATAGCGAGAGGAAAGTCGATGCCTGTGGTACCACAGATGCGTGCAGTCTGGGACGCCATGCGGCCCAGCTATCAGGCAGTCATGGGGAAGGCCAGAACGCCGGAACAGGCGGCGAAAGATATGCAGGCTCAGGCGCTGCGAAAGATACGGGATATGAACGAATGAACACTGACCGAACCAAATCTTTCATAGCCTTCCTCGTTGTCCCGTCGTTTCTGCTCCTCGCTGCGGTGGTGTTCTATCCGTTTTTCTACAATCTGGCGTTGGCGTTCGGGAACATGAACCTCACCAAGATGCGCGAGTGGCAGTTTATTGGGCTCAGACAGTTTGTCAAGATCTTTACCGAGCCTTCCCAGCCCGATTTCTACGCGGTATTCTTCAGGACCATCATCTGGACTGTCGCGAACGTCACGTTCCACGTCGTTCTTGGCGTCTTTCTTGCGATGCTCCTGAATCAGAAAATCAAAGGAAAAGCGATCTACCGAACGCTGCTCATTCTTCCCTGGGCGATTCCACAATACATCGTCGCGTTGACCTGGCGGGGAATGTTCAACTACGAGTACGGCTCCATCAACCTCATACTCACGAAGTATCTCGGCATGCCGGCTGTCGAATGGCTTCGAAGTCCCACCGAAGCGTTCATCGCCTGCATCCTCACGAATGTTTGGCTAGGGTTTCCCTTCATGATGGTCGTCGCTCTCGGTGCGTTGCAGAGCATCCCGCAGGAATTGTACGAGGCGGCGGAGATCGATGGAGCGAGCTGGTGGACGAAATTCCGCACGATCACCATTCCGTTGATCCGTCCGGTGATGATCCCGGCGATCACACTCGGCATTGTGTGGACATTTAACAATCTCAATATCGTCTGGCTCGTCAGCAACGGGGGAGAGCCATCAGACAAGACGCACATACTTGTCTCGTTCGTCTACAAAGCCGCGTTCAATTTCTACAGCTTTAGTTACGCTGCGGCGCTCTCACTTGTGATATTCCTGATCCTCTTCACGTTTAGCATGATCTTCATGCGTCAATCCAAAGCAACAGAGGCCGCATACTAGGGAGCATATGGCAACGCAAACCAAAAGGAGCCGTTTTCTGCAGCACGCAGCGACGCATGTGGTGCTCGTCGTGTTCGCGCTTATATCGATCTTCCCGATCTGGCAGGTCCTCAACATATCGCTGCGCCCCGGCAATCAGCTGCTGTCAACTTCACTGGAGTTGCTTCCCGCTCAAGCCTCGTTTCAGAACTACGTCAAACTGATCGCGGAGCGCGATTTCCTCGTCTGGCTCGGGAACAGCGCTCTCGTCTCGCTGACAGTGACGTTGACAGGCGTGGTATTCGCTTCGCTGGCAGGCTACGGATTCTCACGCTTCAGGTTCGTTGGAAAAAAAGCCGGCCTCCTCAGCCTACTGACGACACAGATGTTCCCCGGCACGATGCTTCTGCTCCCGATGTATATCATGCTTATCAATCTCGGACTCATCAATTCCTATCTCGGTATCCTGATCGTCTATTCTGCCACGGCGCTTCCGTTCTGCATCTGGACGATGAAGGGATTTTACGACACGATCCCCATAAGTCTTGAAGAGGCGGCACGGATTGATGGCTGTACGCATTTTTCGGCTTTCTACCGCGTTATTTTGCCGCTCGCTGCACCCGCGCTCGTGATCACAGCATTGTTCTCGTTCATGTCCGCCTGGTCGGAATATATCGTGGCTGCCCAGATTCTTCAAGACACAGATCTCTGGACACTTCCGATCGGACTGAAGTCGTTCGAGGCGAGCATGAGTACTGAGTGGGGACTGTATGGTGCCGCATCGATTATCGTTATGATTCCCGTTGTGGTGTTGTTCCTGGCGCTCAGCAGGTGGCTTGTTTCCGGATTGACGCTTGGAAGCGTGAAGGGATGACAGCAGCCTCCGTTTCTTACTGCATGAATCTTGTTCTATTGATGAAGAATACCTGATGAGACATAACCATTCTGAGAAGTTGATCCCGCTCCTTATGCTCTTCGTGGTCTCGTTGCTTATCGGATGCTCCCGGAAAGAGGATTTCGCAATGTCGCTGAACGGTGTGTGGAAGTTCAAAGTCGATTCAATGAACACCGGCGTTTCCCAACGGTGGTTCGACAAGGGGCATGACCGTTCTGATTGGACGGCGATGGATGTACCCGACTATTGGGACCGTTACAACCTGCTTTCCTATGACGGCCCGGGATGGTACGTAACGACGCTGAGTATTGGCGAGAATCAGAGGAACTCGGTGATATTTTTTGGCGGGGTCGATGACGATGCCGACGTCTGGCTGGATGGGGTCAAGATCGGCTCGCACACGGGTTACAGTGAACCTTTCTATGTGGACCTGCCCGTGGACATCACTCCGGGGATAAAAGAGCTTGTGATCCGTGTGGATGATCATAGCGGTCCGGGTGGTATCTACAAACCGGTCAAGCTGGTTCCGAGAGATCGCGTACTTGAAATGTACAAGACAAAGTACTCGGAACACCCCGCCCGCCCGAGCCAGGATTGGGTGAGCGATGCGGTTCTCTACGAGGTCTATCTTCGATCCTTTTCGAAAGGCGGAACCTTCGGAGAACTCGAACGACGTCTCCCCGAACTGAAGGACCTCGGCGTTACAGTCCTCTGGCTGATGCCGATTCATCCGACCGGAGAGCTCAACCGAAAGGGAACGCTCGGGAGTCCCTATGCGGTCCAGGACTACTACAAGGTGAATCCTGAATTCGGCACGCTTGACGATTTCAAATCCCTCGTTGCCGCTGCGCATTCCCAGGGTATGAAGATCATTATCGTCCTCGTGGCGAACCATACTTCGTGGGACAGCCGGCTGATGATGGAACATCCCGAGTGGTTCACGACGAACGCGGATGGAGCAATCGTTTCTCCCAACGCGGACTGGACCGATGTAGCCGATCTGAATTATGACCGGCACGAACTTCGGAAGCATATGATCGAGATGATGAAATACTGGGTCAGAGATATCGGCATCGATGGATTTCGCTGTGACGTCGCAGAGATGGTTCCCACCGATTTCTGGAACCGTGCCCGAAAGGAACTCGATAAGATCAAACCTATCATGATGCTTTCGGAGGGAACACTTCCCGAACACCACGCGGAAGCATTCGATATGACGTATTCCTGGACTCTCTATGACGTGCTGGCCAAAGTCATCGGTGGTTCGACGCCCGTCAAAGTTTTCGATGACATCCTGACGACGGAGTCGTACCAGTTTCCAAAAGGCTCCCTCCGTATGCGGTTCAACACGAACCACGACAAGAATGCATGGGATTCGCCTGCCGTCTTGAAATTTTCTCCGCAAGGGGCAAAGATGACAGCCCTTCTGACATTCACGTATCCTGGTGTTCCCCTCCTGTACAATGGTGAGGAAGTTGGGAACGACAAGAAGCTGAGCTTGTTTGAAAAAGTGGATATTGATTGGACGAAGAATTATGAGTTCCGTGCGTTTTATCGGGCATTGACACGATTGCGATCCACACATCCCGCTCTCCGAAATGGGGAGTACGTTTCAGTGAAGAACTCCGATGGAGAAAAGGTGTACTCGTTTGTGCGGCGGGCGGGTAATGATGAAGTTCTCGTCGTCCTGAACTTCGCGCGTGATCCGCGTTCTGTCAGCATCGACGTGAGCAGTTGGAAGGCAAGGGAGTTGAAGGAGTACTTCACAGGCAGTGCTGCAACACTCCATGGAGGGAAGCTGCCGCTTGAGATCGGCGGATTGGGTTGCAGGGTATTTGTTCCGGCCTCACAACGCTGAGAGATATAGTATGAAAACGCTTACTGAATATCTGTGGTTTAGCACAAAGAAACACCGCGAATATCTCAATATCACGCCGGAAGTGGAGAAGATTCTGGCGAAGAGCGGTATCAGGGAAGGCATGATCCTCGTCTCCGCCATGCATATTACGGCGGGAGTATATGTGAATGATGCTGAATCGGGATTGATTCAGGATATTGACGAGTGGCTCGAGAAGCTCGCGCCCTTTGATCCGGACTACAGACATCACCGCACGGGAGAATCGAATGGTGATTCGCACCTCAAGAGCCTGTTAGTCCATCACGAAGTCATCGTTCCCGTCACCGAAGGCAAACTGGACTTCGGCCCGTGGCAGCAGATTTATTACGCCGAGTTCGACGGTCAGCGACGCAAGCGGGTTATCGTCAAGGTGATGGGTGAGTAGAACATTCCTCAATACTCCCCTTGGTGCTTTTTTGCGGTCTTGGCGGTTAGAACATAACCGCAAAGCGCGCCAAGAATCGCTGAGAAGTTCTGGCAAGTAGTTTAGAAAGTGCGTTTTTGAAGTGGCTTTTGGCCACCAAACAGTTATTTAAATTCTTCGAGCGAGCGATAGGTCGAAATCGTGAGACTTGGACATGTCGTTGAATATCTTGCTTTCCAAACGGTTGCATTTCTCGTAATGCTTCTGCCTCTTATCGGTGCCAGGTGGCTCGGGCGAACTCTGGGCGTATTTGTCTTCGACTACCTCGGATATCGTAAGGGCGTCACTCTCGGCAATTTGCGCCGTGCATTTCCCGAAAAGTCCGATGACGAGATCGCCGAGATCGCCCGCGGGGCCTATAAGAGCGTAGGAATCGCCCTCTTCGAGCTCGTATGGTATCCAAGGATGAGCCGCGAGCAGGTGAACGCATCAATGCGCTTCGACCACCCGGACGTTTTGCTGAATGCCCACAAGAAAGGGAAGGGGCTGCTCATTCTGACTGCCCACTTCGGGAACTGGGAACTCCTCGGTGGGTGCCTCGTCGTCCAACTCGGTTTCCCGGTTTCTGGTATTGCCAAGACGCAATCCAACCGACTTGTGAATCGAAGTATCGATGCTCGCAGGATGCGGTTTGGGAACAAGGTCATCCCGATGGAAACGTCCTTGCGTGAGGTGATGAGAACTCTACGCAACGGAGAGGCTGTCGGCATCGTGGCAGACCAGGCAGCACCAAAAGAAAACGTGCTGATTGAGTTCTTTGGGACGCAACTGCCCACACATCAGGGACCCTCGGTGTTCTGTCTAAAGATGGGTTCCCCTCTGGTGGCCGTTTTCCCCGTCCGCGCACCGGATGGCTCATATGATGCGTACGTGAAAGAGGTTCCATCTGCGGACCTGAAGGATTACAGTGACGAGAATGTGACCGAGCTGACCAGACGGCACGTGAAGATCACGGAAGATTTCATCAGGCGTTTTCCCGATCAATGGATGTGGATGCACAAGAGATGGAAGCACGTACCGCCGCCGGCTTATCACTCCGGGAATGACTGATGGGGGAGCCGAAAAACATTGTCGTCATTCAAACAGCGTTCATCGGCGACGCTGTTCTGACCTTGCCTCTGATCCAGGTTCTCCGAAAACACTTCCCAGGCTCTTCCGTTGATATTGTCGTCACTCCCGGGTCGCGGGATCTCTTCGTCAATCACCCTGACATTCGGGATGCGATAGCATTCGACAAGCGCGGAAAGGACCGGGGAATTCGGGGCCTGCTCCGACTCGCCAAAGACTTGCAGTCCAGATCGTACGATCTTGCCCTGATTCCTCATCGCTCGCTGAGGAGCGCTGCACTCGCGTTGATTGCCGGAATTCCGCGGAGGATCGGATTCGACAGAAGCGCAGGTCGTTTCCTCATGACAGCGACTGCGGTCTATCACGAGGATTTGCATGAGATTGACCGGAATCTTTCCTTGCTTCATGCTTTGGAAATCGAGCCCGGCCCCCGTGAACTGCCGCGGCTCTATCCGTCGGAAGCCGACCGGAAGAAGGTCGATCGTTTGTTGATCGAATTGGAGATTGGCAACCCCGGGAAGCTTATTGCGATTGCGCCAGGTACCATCTGGAATACAAAACGATGGCCCAAAGAACGATTTGCGTCGCTTGCGGTCAATTTCGATACTGCGGATGTCGAGGTTGTCCTCATCGGAGGAATCGAGGACGAAGGCTTGTGTAATGAGATCAGGGTACTGAGCAATTCCTCTCTCGTGTACGATGCGTCAGGCACTCTGACCCTGCTGCAATCCGCCGAATTGCTGCGGAGGTGCCGGGTGCTTGTCTGCAATGACAGCGCGCCACTGCATCTTGCTGCCGCCGTGGGGACGCCCGTGGTGGCAATATTCGGAGCCACCGTTCCTGCTTTCGGTTTCGGTCCGACTGGTCCCTTCGACGTTGTCGTCGAGACGATTGGACTGAAGTGTCGCCCGTGCTCCATTCATGGTGGGGAGAAGTGCCCCATCAAGACATTTGCTTGTATGCACGACATATCGCACGATCGCGTATTTAGGGTCGCAATGGATGTCTTGTCGAGAGTGCCTGGAGTGAGAGATTCTGTTCATTGAAACTGTGCTGGTTCACTCGAGTCAATACCCAATGCACTGATTCCGTACCTCTGACCATGATGGGCACAAGAATCCGGCACCTGATATCAAAAGCCTTTCCTTCCTGATCAACTTTTCCTTACATTTCATGCTCTTTCGCCCCCATGCGGGGCAGTACTCCGTCTAATTATCATATCACATCAAGAAACGTGATGAATCATTACAAAATCAATCGCATCGTAGCTTTTGCCATTTTCGTGGTGTCACTTCTCACCTACTTGCGCACGATTCCCCCAACCGTGGTGTTCTGGGATGTGGGTGAGCATTGTGCGGCATCGATCGGAGTGCAGGTTCAGCATCCCCCGGGCTCTCCGCTGCTGGTTCTGGTCATGAGGGTGGCTTCCATGATCCCGGTTGTGGCGGACCTGGCGCTGAGAATGATCCTCGTCAACCTCCTGGCAAGCTGCATCGTTGTCGTGCTGCTGTATTTGATCACGGTACGTGTAATACTCATGTGGCGTTCGCTGCCGTCGACTCCGTTCGAAGCTCTTTCCTTGTATGGCTCAGCCGCTATCGGTGCACTTGCGCTCACGTTCAGCACGACGTTTTGGTTCAATTCGATTGAAGTAGAAACGAGAAATGTGAGCCTCTTGTTCACCGCGCTCATTATCTGGCTTGTCCTGCTGTGGTATGAAAAAGCGTATGACGAGCATAGCGACCTCTATCTCTTGCTCATCACCTTTTTGGTGGGTCTGACAGTTGGTGTCCACATTCATGGACTGCTTGGGTTCTTTGTTGCGATCCTTCTTGTCTACTTCCGTTTCTATAAGAAGAGCCTGAGGGAGTTCCTGTTCTCGACTGATGTGTTCAAGTTCGGCGTTGTCGCTTCTCTTATTTTCTGGACCGCCTATCCGGGCATTGTGAAATGGTTTCCCTCCATGCTCGATGCAGATGTGTTCGGCTATAAGAGCCAGATCTGGATCGCAGTGGCAATCGGCATTCTCCTTGGGGCGATGTATCTCGTCCGGTATTCCACACGCAAGAACAACCGTATCCTGAATATTGCTTCGTTGGCTTTTCTGTTCATCGTGCTCGGGTATTCCACATACCTTGTTACCTTCATGCGCGCGAATGCCAACACGCCAATGAACGAGAACGATCCGAGCAATCTGAAACGACTCGTTTCCTATCTCGAGCGCGATCAATACGGCGAGACTCCCCTCATGAATCGCAGGTTCTCGCTTGAACCGGACAAGATGGAGAATTTCAAGAAGTACACAAGCGACCTGGACTATTTCTGGGAGTATCAGATCAAGCACATGTATCTCCGCTATATGGGATGGAATTTCATAGGTAAAGAGGCGGATTGGCAGGACGCGGGAGTTCGGTTCTCCCAGCTGTACGGCATTCCGTTTCTCATCGGCATTCTTGGTCTCGTATATCATTGGCGAAAGAACCAAAAGATCGCTTTCGTGATGTCGGTTTTCTTTCTCTTGACGGGATTCTTTTTGGCATTCTACTTCAACATGCAGGAGCAGCAGCCGCGCGAGCGAGACTACTTCTTTGTGTATTCGGTTTTCAGCTTCTGTCTGTGGATCGGCATCGGCGTATCGGCAGTGTTCGAGTTCTTGCGTGAGCGCCTGACGGAAAAGAACTTGAATATCGTCGCATTCAGCACGTTCGCTATTGCGTTGATCCTGGTTCCGGGCAACATGCTTCGCACCAATTACCATCCGATGTCCCGGAATGGTCACTACCTGGCATGGGACTACTCCTACAACCTTCTGCAGAGCGTGGAAAAAGATGCCATCTTGATCACGGCCGGAGACAACGATACGTTTCCCTTGTGGTACTTACAGGATGCAGAGGGAATCCGGCGCGATGTCCGGATCGTGAACCTGAGCCTCGCGAATACCGATTGGTATATCAAACAGCTCAAGCACAGCGAGCCCTATGGAGCAAAGACCGTTCCGGTGAGTATCCCCGATGATCAGATCGAGGGCATCCAACCAATGATGTACAAAACTCAAACGGTTCAGATCCCCATACCTCGATTCGCCACTGAAGGATGGAACTCTCCTGACAACGTCGATGCGAACAGCACTGCGATTATTGACACCATGCGGTTCGTGATGCCGGCGACGCTGCAATACGGAAATGTCAGTGCGCTCCGTGTGCAGGATATTCTTGTGTTCGATATCCTCCGGACATCAAACTGGCGGCGACCGATTTATTTCGCTATCACGACGGGGGGAGAGGCAAACAACATCGGCTTGAGAGAATATCTGGAACTTCAGGGACTTGCATTCAAGGTCGTTCCAGCGCGGAAGCAGGCCTACTGGAGCGCTGTTCATGAAGAGCGGACGAAGGCGCATCTCTTCACGGATGTTCCTGTACCATCAAAGGGTCCGGCCTACGGATGCCTGTGGCGGGGTCTGTCAGATTCAACGATTCACTTTGATGAAAACCAACGGCGCATGATCTCCAGCTACAGGCAGCCGTTCTTCAATCTTGCCACGTATCTGGCGAACATCAAGAACAAGCCGAATGAGGTTCTCCAAGTGCTCAACAGGATGGAGCAGGTGGTTCCACGGCGCATTCATTCCATGGACTATCGGCTCAAGTCCGACCTCGCATCATTTTACACCATGGCGGGAGACACGAAGCAGCATCGCGAAATACTCGGCGAGATTGTTGCTGAACTCGCCCCGGGATTGGATACTGCGCCGCTCGAACAGCTGTCCCAATATAACCCGCTGGTGATACTGCTCCAGACGTACGAAGGGTTGGGGAATTTCGAGAAGGGACTCGAGGTACTCCAACGCATCGAACGTTCGTACGGTACGTCGACAGGTGTCAAGGAATTTGTGTCGGCGAAGAAAATGGAGCTGGAGATGATGAGGCGAAGTCAGAATAGCGTGGTAGATTCCGCTGTTCAGAAAACGCCTGGCAAGAAATAGTCAGTTGTAGGGTTTTGTTGCTCAAACCACAAAGGCTCAGGATTCTTCTGGGCCTTTGCTTTTGATTACAGGGAGGGGAAGGGGGAAAGCACAGGATTGCCCTTCTTTGGGCGTTTTCGGGCGGCTTGCAGCTTGTGCTTCCCGTCATACCCGGTGGAACCTGCGGCGTGTATATTGAATGCAAGCGATGGAATCAAGAACCTCCTCGCGGGCAGACGAGAACAACCACTCCCAAAGGTGTTCAATGAAGAAGATAATGCTCGTCGACGATGAGGAACAACTCGTCAGTATCATGGCCAGCGTCCTTCAGGACGAGGGCTTTGCTGTGAAGACTATGTTCAGTGCTGAAGAGGCATTGAACGCGTTTGCATCATATTCGCCGGACCTTGTCATCTCTGACGTGAAAATGGAGCGCATGGATGGGTTCGCAATGTTCGAACGTGTGAAAGCTTTGCAGAGCACTCCGAGTGTTCCTTTCATCTTTCTTACGGGTCTCGATGATCGACTTGGTCAACAGCGTGCAAAATCGCTGGGTGCCATGGCGTATGTGAACAAGCCGTTTGACGTCGACGATTTTGTCGATATTGTGAAGAAGCTGATCCCTCCTCGCTAGGACGGCTGCTGCCTGAGCTGAGGACAGGACGAATACGACTGAAGGTTCCGCTGTTTGTTCGGGAGCTCATGCGTTAAGCATGAGCTCCTTTCGTTTCTAGTCGCAATATGCCCGATGACGGTCCATCCAGGTTCGACAGGGAAGGGGACCCTGCAGGCAATCCATCGAAACCTCGTGTATGTCCGCACTGGAAGCATGGAGTATCCGGAATACTCCTTGAAAACGACCTCGGAAGGATTCAAAATCCCTTGCGAGACGGGCTATTCTTTCGTACCTTACATTACTGTAGGCAAGTTACACGATATCCGGCAGGCGGTTGTGTCCGACTTTGGCATCAATCGCTATCACACCGCGCCCGTAGCTCAGCTGGATAGAGCGACAGCCTCCGGAGCTGTAGGTCAGGCGTTCGAATCGCCTCGGGCGCACAAGCAAACGAACCCATTTCACATCAACACAGGAACGATGTATGCTGAAGCCCAAGAAAAGAATTTCGAAGAAAGAGATCAAAGAGGATCGTCTCGTCACATCGTATTTTGAAGCGACTTCGTGGTACGAGACCAACAAGAAGATCGTCAACGGCGTGCTTGCAGGCGTCGTCGTGCTTGCCATCCTCATTGTTGCGTACGTGAACAACGTGACATCGAACAACCAGAAGGCGACAACAGAACTGGGGAAGGTTCTCCCATATTATGATCAGGGAAAATATGACCTTGCGATCAATGGCAATCTGCAGGAGAACATCCGGGGGTTCCAGTCGATTGTCGATGACTACGGAAGCACGAAGGCCGGTGAGCTTGCCGGATTCTATCTTGCAAACTGCTATTTCGCACAGGGCGACTATGACAAGGCGTTGAAATACTACCTCAATGTCAGTGTGAAAGACGATCTGATTTCTGCCTCTTCTCTCGCTGGTGCCGGCGCCTGCTACGAGGCGAATGGCGATCATGCGAAGGCTGCATCATCGTACGAAAAAGCCGCATTCATGTCCGCGAAGGACGTGAACGTTCCGGAGAACATGTTCCACGCTGCCCAGAACCACATACTCGCTGGCAACAAGGAGAAAGCGGTTGAACTGCTAAAGAAAGTGAAGAAAGATTATCCTAATGCCAGCGTGACGCGCGATATTGACCGCTGGATTGCAATCGCGAGTGTTTGAGAGCGTCCGTGCAGGCTTGTGTGGAAGTTCAGCGATTCGAATATTCATCGCGATGCACCAAAGTTGGAGAATTTGCAGAGCACCGTGTAACTTTTTCCTTGTCCTGACGAAATACATAACGTGGTGTATTCTCTCTCCATAACGAGGAACAAACTCCGGGTGTCTGCATGTCTCGCCTGAAGAAGATCGTGCTTCTGGCCGGTGCTGTAATCCTCTTCATGGGGGTATACCTCATTGATATTGTCCGGATGGCAGTCAGTCAGAGTCAGGGGGGCTGGTTCACCATTCGCGAAATCGCCGTCTTCGTCGCATTCGCCTTGTTGTTCCTCTACATTCACGGCTCGCGCAGTTCAAAACCTCTCGCGGTACCAAAGAGCATCGGCAAACTCCTGGCGTATTCACTTGGTGTGCTTGTTGTCACCGTGGTGTCGGAGAACGTCCGGCCGGCCTGGCTCCCGACGGACTCCGAAACAGGTTCACAGACTGCATTGAGTTCGCTGCTGCTTTCGTCGACAGCGGTTATCCTTGGCATGTTCGCCATGATGACGCTGCTCACCATCCGTGATCTCATCTACTACAAGCGGAAGAAATGGACGAAAAGGAACTTCATAGCGTTCATTGTAGTTCTTCTTGTCGCCAACGCGTCTGCAATGCCTTTGCTGCCGAGCGGCGGAATGATCTTCGGTCCGCTTCTTTCCTCGATCGCCATCGTTCTGATTGTGGTCAACTCGTTCAAACAGAACTGGGTTGTGTATCTTTCCCGGCGGGAGAAGATGTACTCGATTGCCTATACGGCACTCCTGTTTCTGGCATTTCTCGGCATCAGCCTGATCATCAATCAATCATTCATTGAGCGGGCATTTATTTCATATCACGGGCCGCTGCAGAGTTTTATCCGCCTGAATGCAATCTTCGGGGCGATCTACTTCGGCATGGCGTTCGTCAGCACCCTGTTTCATTTGCCGACAGCGGAGGTCTACGAACGCAAGCAAACCGAGCTGACGTCGCTCCACAATCTGAGCCGCCTGGTCACACAGGTGTTCGATTTCTCCGATCTCGTGGACAGTGTCACCGGCATGACTCTCGAGGTCGTTGGAGCGAATAGCGCGTGGCTCGAACTGATCAAGGGACGCAACGAGCAGGGCGAGGTGTTCGTCGAGGTTGTCTCCCTGAAGAACACGACCCGGCAGCAGATTGAATCGATCGCGGTCAACAGTGAGGTTTCGCTCAGGCAATTTGTCATTGATTCGAAGCGTCCGCTCGTCATCGAAGACGTAGGCAGTGATCGAAGGACAAAGCACATCAAGAACCTTGAAATGCCTGTGGGATCGGTCATTGTCGTCCCGCTTGTCTCACATGAAGAATTAATTGGGTTTCTGCACGCAACGAAGGAGTTCCAGTACGGCTTCGATCAGGATGATATCGATGTGCTCACGACGTTTGCGGACCACGTCACCATTGCGATTGAGAACTCCAAGCTAATCGCAAAATCGCTCGAACGTGAGAGATTCCAGCAGGAAATGATGGTTGCGCAGCAAATGCAGAAAAGGCTCTTGCCGCAAAGGATCCCGACTTTCGCGTCGCTCGATGTCGCGGCGGTCTCCGAGCCGTCACTTGAAGTTGGGGGAGATTATTATGATTTTATGGCCCTCGGTTCCGACAGGCTTGGTGTTGTCGTCGGAGACGTGTCAGGCAAAGGGGTCTCCGCTGCTTTCTATATGGCGGAGGTGAAAGGGATCTTCCAGGCGTTGAGCCGTGTAGCGGGGTCGCCGAAGGAACTCCTCCTGAGTGCAAACCAAGCCTTGGTTGAAAGTCTTGAACGAAACGCTTTCATCAGTTTGCTCTATGCGATTTTCGATACGTCGAAATCGAATGTGACGCTTGCCCGGGCTGGTCATTGTCCCATGATCCATATCTCGGGTGAGACACCACGGATGGTCCGTCCCTCCGGTCTCGGGCTTGGATTAACCCATGAAAAGATTTTCGAAGAGTCGACGGAGGAGATGTCGATCACGCTTCGAATCGGAGATATTTGTATATTCTACACAGACGGACTGAGCGAGTCGCGAAATTCGGAAGGCGAAGAATTCGGGTACGACCGAATCGTCGATGTTGCTCTTCACAGCCGGTCCAATTCAGCTGAATCTATCAAGAATTCAATACTCCAGGAAGTTCGCAACTACACGGGCAATTCTTCGTATGCGGATGATATGACGCTCGTGGTGGTGAAAATTGTATGAGTGAAGATCAACCTGGATCCCGTCAACCCGGAAGATGGAGATGTGAGATGTGTGTGGGTAGGCGATATGTAATTCTATCGAAACAAGAAGGAGCAAACCACCATGGCTGATTTCAGGGTCCACCAGCGAGACGGAGAAGGCGTGAGTGTGATTGATCTGAAGGGGTATCTCGACGCCCACACAGCCCCGGATTTAGAATCCGCCTTCCAGAAGCTGTTGACGGACAGGCGATACAATATCATCGTAAACTGCAAAGACCTCACCTATATTAGCAGTGCGGGTTTGGGTGTGTTCATGGCATTCATCGAAGACGTGCGTAAGAACAGTGGAGACATCAAGCTTTCGAACATGTCTCCGAAAGTGTACAACGTCTTCGATCTGCTCGGTTTTCCGATTCTGTACGAGATCTATAAGGACGAGCAAGAGGCGATCGTTCGTTTTCGATCCCAGAAGAATCCGTAGTCGACCAGCGACAAACACTTCACCATGAAAAGTGTCTTTCATTATGGCCGGTAGGGCTCAAAAACTGACAAAGACGATCGAAAGCCGGACAGACAATCTCCTGGAAGTGAGGGAGTTTGTTCTGAACGCTGCCCGCCACTTTGGGTTCGGCGAAGAAGAGGCATCGAAGATCGTCCTTGCAGTAGATGAAGCGTGCACGAACGTCATCAAGCACGCTTACCAGTATGCGCCTGACCGCTCAATTGAGATTGTCATCCGGCATGAAAAAGACCGTCTTCAGATTACTGTCATCGACGACGGCAAAGCGTTCAATCCTTCTGCAGCGACACTTCCTGATCTGAAACAGCACCTGAGTCACTACCGGCGCGGGGGTTTGGGCATCTACCTGATGCGAACCCTCATGGACAAAGTTGAATACAAGTATGCGCCGGGAAAGCGAAACGAAGTCCGGCTTACCAAGTACTTGTCCAACAGTGAATCGCGAGCACATTCCTAAATCCTCTTCAAAAGGACACACCCCGTCAGCGCGCACCGCACGTTCTCTGACATCAGAGAAACGCGGCGCATCCGACGTCCTCGCCCTGTTTGAATTCAGCAACGTCGTCAATTCGTCTGTGGATCTCAAGTTCATTCTCGGGACGGTCCTCTTGACCGTGATGGGCAAGATGCTCGTTGCGAAGGGAATGGTATTGCTGAAGAAGGACCCCGGGGAGTTCGAGGTTGTGAATGCGAAAGGATTGGGTCAGGAAACGGTCGGACAAATGGTGTGCATTGAGGGCCCGATTCGGGGAATCGATTACACCGATCGCGCGGGCGCATCGAAATCTTGGGCGGCTTTTTTCAGGGAGAGAGGACAGAAACTCCTCGTGCCGATCCTGTCCCAGAGAAGGGTTGTAGGTTTGCTCAGCCTCGGAGAACGCCTGGGAGGCAAGCGGTATTCCAAGGCGGAACACCAGTTGATTAATTCGCTGGTAAACCTCTCCGCCGCCGCTATAGAAAAGGCTGTGATGATCGAACAATTGCGCGACGTCAATCGCAGCCTCGATAGAAAGTATCAGGAACTCAACACGCTGTTCGATCTTAGCAAGGAGTTCAACGTTATACTGGACGCAGAGAAGGTCATCCGCCTCCTCACATTTTCTCTGCTGGGGCAGGTCGGGGTTAACCGTTACGCATTCTGCCTTGAGGACAACGGCAAGCTCAAGATCATGGCGTCGAAGCTGGACCAGGAACTTGGCTCTCCGGAAACGTTGAAGCAGCTGTGCAGTTTGAAGGGGGCCGATCTTGTGGAGAATCTCTTTCGCCAGAAGCGTTTCGCTGCGGCGGCGGAACAACTCCAACGAGTCGGCATCGTGGCCGTCATCCCCATGCATATCCAGAACCAGGTCAAGGGCGCCGTTTTGCTGGGAGAAAAACTCAGGGGCGGCCAGTACGCAAAGGCGGATCTTGAATTCCTGTATTCGCTGGCGAACCTAGCCATTATCTCCATCGAAAACGCCCGGCTGTTTCGCGACGCAATTGAGAAGCAGCGGCTCGAAGATGAGCTTGCGATTGCGCGCGAGATACAGCAGGGATTGCTGCCTGCGTCGATTCCCAAAATCCCTGGTTTCGAAGTCTCTGCCGTCAATATCACCTCGCTGCAGGTGGGTGGAGACTACTATGATGTCGTGCCGATCCACTGGGAAGAGTTCATCCTCGCAATCGGAGATGTCTCGGGGAAGGGTACACCGGCTGCTCTGTTGATGGCCAACGTGCAGGCTTCGCTTCGGGCATTTGCCCCCATGGGAATGTCGCTCCCCGCGGCAACGGCTCGCATCAACGATTTGACATGCGCCAATACAGGGCAGGATAAGTTCATTACGTTCTTTTGGGGATCGCTCTATACCAAGACACGTGAGTTCCGGTACGTCAATGCCGGCCACAATCCGCCCTTTTTGTTGAAAGCCGATGGATCCGTTCAGCGGCTTGATATCGGTGGAATCATCCTTGGTCTCATGAAGACAATGACGCCATATCAGGAGGGGAGTGTGTCGCTTTCCTCCGGCGATGTCATCGTGATGTTCACCGATGGAGTCAGTGAAGCAATGAACGGTCAGGAAGAAGATTTCACAGAGGAGCGGCTCGAGCAGGTTCTGCGAAAAGTCCGAACGCAATCTCCCGCCAGGATTATCGCAGAAATTCAGACTGCCCTCGAGGCCCATACGCAGGACACGCCGCAATCAGACGACATCACCATGCTTGTTTTGAAGGCGATCTAGAAACGCCGCATCGCTTCCTCCCGCCGCATTCCCGCTTTGAACCCCGCAACTTCGTTGAAATTGGAGCACCTATTTGCTACATTGGAATAGCTGTGTGCGGTAATTTCGGACAAAGCGCTTGTTGGGTTCTTCTGCTCTTTGATCGCACCGCACGAATGAGGAAGGCCTTGGTCAGAAAGGATTTCAAGATCGAATGAAGTACCAGTTCCTGGAAATCGAAAAGAAGTGGCAAACCTACTGGGATGAGCATCAGACGTTTAGAGTGGATGATTCTTCCGATAAGCCCAAGGTATACGTCCTGGACATGTTCCCGTATCCGTCGGGCGCAGGCCTGCATGTAGGCCACCCGGAGGGATATACCGCGACAGACATTCTGTGCAGGTACAAGCGGATGCAGGGACTCCATGTTTTGCATCCGATGGGGTGGGATGCCTTCGGCTTACCAGCCGAGCGCTATGCAATGCAGACCAACATACATCCGCGCGTGACGACGGAAGCAAATATTTCCACCTTCAGGCGCCAGATCAAGATGCTGGGTTTGAGCTATGACTGGTCCCGGGAAGTCAATACAACCGATCCTCATTACTACCGATGGACGCAGTGGATATTTCTGAAGATCTACAACTCGTGGTTTGACACGAGAGTCAAAAAGGCGAGACCTATTGAGACACTGGAACAGGAACTTCTTGCAGGCGGATCTGCAGGTCTGGAGGCAGACGAACCGTTTACAGCAGAAGAGTGGAGGAAGAAATCGCGGAAGGACCAGCACGACTTCATAGCGAAGTATCGCCTTGCGTTCATCGCCGAGATACCTGTCAATTGGTGCGAAGCACTGGGAACAGTGTTGGCGAATGAAGAAGTCGCCGAGTGGACCGAAAAAGGCTATACGGTTGAGCGCCGCCCGATGCGCCAATGGATGATGCGGATTACGGCGTATGCTGAGCGCCTGCTCGAGGATGCCAAGGAACTCGACTGGCCGGTTTCTACGATGGAGCAGCAAAGGAATTGGATCGGCCGATCGGAGGGAGCGGAGATTGACTTCGCAATCAAGGGTAGTGCTGAGAAACTGCGCGTCTTCACGACCCGTGCGGATACGTTGTTCGGAGCAACGTACATGGTCTTGGCACCCGAACATCCGTTGGTCGAGAACCTGACAACTGCATCAATGCGTGAGACGGTGCGGGCGTATCAGAAGCAAGCCGCTCATAAATCGGAGCTTGAGCGCGGCATCGAGAAGGACAAATCCGGCGTATCGATCGGAGCTCACGCGATCAATCCCGCAACAGGGAAGGAGATACCCATATGGATTGCGGATTATGTCCTGATGGGCTATGGAACGGGTGCGATCATGGCTGTTCCGGGTCACGACGAGCGCGATGCAGAGTTCGCGAAGAAATTCAATCTGCCGATCGTCAAAGTTGTCGATGGCGGACCGGAAGCACTGGAGATATTCACCGATGGCGGTACAAGCATCAACTCGGCGAACGATGAGCTTTCGTTGAACGGAATGCCAACGGAAGAGGCAAAAAAGGCAATTGCGTCCTGGCTCCAAAAAAAGAAACTTGGAAAACCGACCGTGCAATTCAAGCTGCGCGATTGGCTGTTTTCGCGGCAACGTTACTGGGGAGAACCTATCCCGATCGTTCATTTGGATGACGGCACGATGACTGCGATTCCGGAGAGCGAATTGCCGCTCCTGCTGCCGGATCTGAAGAAATTTCAGCCGAGCGGGACTACGGAATCTCCGCTCGCGTTGGCCACAGAATGGGTCAATGTGACAGATCAGAATACCGGCTTGAAGGGGCGGAGGGAAACCAACACGATGCCCCAGTGGGCAGGTTCGTGCTGGTACTACCTTCGTTTCATGGACCCGTCCAATAGTAATGAGTTCTGCTCTCCCGCGAAGGAGCGCTACTGGATGCCCATCGATCTCTATGTCGGTGGATCAGAGCATGCTGTCCTGCACCTGATGTACGCACGATTCTGGCACAAGATCCTTTTTGATCTGGGTTTCGTCAGCACGAAGGAACCTTTTACCCGATTGAGGCACCAGGGGATTATCCTTGGTGAGGATTCCCGCAAGATGTCGAAATCGCGTGGTAACGTCGTGAACCCTGACGATGTCATTTCCCAGTACGGGGCTGATTCGATGCGCCTGTTCGAGATGTTCATGGGGCCTCTCGAGGAGATGAAGCCATGGAATACCCGAGGCGTCGAAGGAGTTTTTCGCTTCCTGAACCGGGTCTGGCGTCTCTTCGTTGATGAGTCGGGTAAGCTAAACCCTGCTATTGTCAAAGGAGCTCCTTCGCCGGAATTCGAGCGGTTGTACCATCAAACCGTCAAGAAAGTAGGGGAGGATATCGAAGGGCTTCGGTTCAACACTGCAATTTCTCAGCTCATGATCTTCGTTAATGAGGCATACAAGCTGCCTGTGTTGCCTCTGAGAGAGATGGAGCAATTCGTCCTGCTCCTTGCTCCCTTTGCCCCTCACGTCTCAGAGGAACTCTGGCAGGTTATCGGACATCCGAGTTCACTCGCATACGAACCTTGGCCATTGTTTCGACTCACAAAAACAATCGAGGATATGGTTGAGGTGGTCCTGCAAGTCAATGGAAAAGTAAGAGGTAAGCTGCTTGTTGCTCAAGGGACAAGTGATGAAGACCTTGAGCGCTTGGCAAATCAGGATGTCAATACGCAGAAGTTTCTTGCCGGCAAGAAGGTCGTTCGTACTATCGTCGTCAAGAACAAGCTGGTGAATATCGTCGTCGGATCCTAGGGAGCCATTCCTCTTGAGTTCATTGTCGGTTATAGTAATCACCAAAAACGAAGAGCGGAACATCGAAGAATGCCTGAATTCTGTCCGTTGGGCTTATGAAATCGTCCTTGTGGATGGTGGGAGCACTGACAAGACCCTCGAGCTCGCGAGGAAGTTCACTGAGAAGGTCTTCGTGAAGCCTTGGGAAGGGTACGGAGCCTCAAAGAACTTTGCCCTGGAACATTGCAGGGGGGACTGGGTGCTTTGGTTGGATGCTGATGAACGCGTAACGGATGACTTAGGTAAGGAGATCCAAGCTGTTATGGATCAAGCGGTAACTCCGTTTACGGTATATGAAATTCCGAGGAAGGCGTTCTTCCTTGGAAAGTGGATTCGTCATTGTGGATGGTACCCGGGCTACGTCGCCAGGCTATTCAAACCTGGTGCTGGCCGGTTCTCCGACAACAAGGTGCACGAGCGTTTCGAGTTTAGTGGTGCTGTGGGCAAATTGCGGTTCGATCTGCTTCACTACACTGATCCAAACTTATGGCACTATTTTGAGAAATTTAACCGTTATACATCTCTTGCTGCAGACGAGTTGATGGGGAAGAAGGCGGCATTTCGGATTAGCCAGCTTGTCGTGAGACCTGTCTGGGTTTTCGTGCGCATGTATGTCGTGAAACTGGGATTCCTGGATGGCATCCAGGGGTTCATTTTGAGCGTCCTCTCCTCCTGTTATGTATTCACAAAATATGCTAAGCTTTGGGAGCTATCTACCGGTATTGAAAGGGGTAAACCTTAATGGCTGACAGTGAAAAAGAGACTGCTTTGTTCATGGGACTCGTCCTTATGTTCCACGCCGCAGCAATGCAGCACATGGGAAAAACCAAGAATCCGATTTCAGACAAGATCGAGCGGAGCTTGGATCAAGCGCAATTCGTCATCGATACGCTTGATGCCCTCTCATCCAAAACGAAGGGAAACCTCTCAGATGAGGAAACCCGGTTCTTGGCAAATGTCATAAAGGAACTCAAGCTCAATTACGTTGAGGAGCTTGATAAAGACAAGAAGCAGAAGCCTGTCGCTCAGGCTGACCCATTACCAGAAAAGAAAGATTAACGATGCGTTTCGTCATCGCGGGCAACCTCCGAAAAGAAGGTGTCCCGAAAATCGCCCAGAAGGTTCTTGAACGCCTCCACGCTGAAGGGGTCGAATGCGCCGTCGAGCGCTCTCTGGCGAGCGTCCTGCGCCGTCGATTCCGGGCGAGACTATCATACAAGACTGTCTCAGACAAGAAACTCAGTTCGGCTGGTGACATTCTTGTTTCGCTCGGCGGAGACGGAACGATTCTCAGATTTGCCCGGCAGGTTGCTGAAAAGGGAACTCCGATCCTGGGTGTCAATCTCGGGAAGCTTGGTTTCCTTGCTGAGGTTTCAGTAGATGACCTGGATGACTGCCTCACGGAGGTCTTAAAGGGCGACTACTTCGTTGTAGAAAGAATGATGCTGCAGGCTTCAACCTCTAAGAATTCAAAAACTTATCTTGCTTTGAATGATATTGTAGTTAATAAGTTCGGAACTTCGCGAGTTCTCGATTTGGAGACGTTTGTCAATGGGGAGTACCTCGCCACATTCACTGCAGACGGCGTGATAGTTTCGACTCCAACAGGCTCCACCGCATACGCTCTGTCCAACGGTGGTCCCATTGTTACCCCACACAACAAATCCATTACCATAAGTCCAATTTGCCCACACACCTTGACGGCCAGACCGGTTATCGTTCCTGACGACGCTGTAATCCGGATCAAGGTTGCATCTGCAAAGACGAAGGCCCATCTAACGGCTGACGGGCAGGATGAACTCCTCATTCGCCCGCCAATGGAAATCCGCGTGAAGAAGGCTCCATATATCGCCAGGCTGATAAAAAGGCGCAATACGAGCTACTATGATTTGTTGCGGAAGAAGCTCAATTGGGGCAGGGACATCCGGACGGAGAAGACAGATCGGTAGCAGTATTTCGTCGAACTCAGTTGTTTTTTGCCCCCTCATCAATCCATTTCTTAATACCGTTGATCTGATTCGCGTTCAAGGGCTGACTCATGTACGGCATCTGGGGAGCGAGACGCCCGTCGATTCGTTGGAGCAGAAGGCTGTTGTTGCTGACACCGGAAATCACCAAACGGGGCTGGTGATTGATAAGGCTCGAATACGATGGAGCAAAAAGGTCGAGGCCTCCTTGTGAAGAACTTCCAGCGTGGCATCCGCTGATCGCGCACCTCTGCTGAAACAAAGGGTCAACGTGCTTCGAGTAACTCACGTTTGAATCAGGGAAAACGATCGGATTCACGTTGGGATCCGTGATCTCATCCTTGCAGGAAGAAAGGCTCATTGCCGCTGCGATAGCGACAAGAAGGTGACTCATCAATGGTCTTGGTCTGTTCATCTCTGTCGTACGGATCAAATTCCTGGCGCTGGCGGTTTTCCCGGATTCCTTTTGAATCTCGTGCTGTAAATTACTCAAAAGCCTGCCATGCGGCAAGAAATTTCTCGTTGACTTTGCTGACCTCTTTGGGTATATTTTGTTCAGTAGTGCGGGCCGTTAGCTCAGTTTGGGAGAGCGCCACAATGGCATTGTGGAGGTCACCGGTTCGAGCCCGGTACGGTCCACCAACAAATCGTATGATCTCCGGCTTAAGCCAAGGAAAGTGGAAGGACAATCTCTCAGGTTGTCCTTTTTTTCTTTCCTTGTGAGCAAGCACATCTTGTCAGGCCAGTTCCTTGTGATTCCAACTCAGATCAAACTCACAGTCGATCAACAGACGCAGGCAGATATCCTGCTCCTGGCGTGGGATGATGGCCACTCCGGCGCCACTTTGCTCAGAACGCTTCGGGACAATTGCCCTTGTGCTGGCTGCCAGGGAGAGACCGTCCTTTTGAAAACCTACGCCCCCATGGAAACTCCCGAGATGCCCGGCAAGTACAAGCTTGTCGGAGCGAACCAGGTTGGCTCGTACGCGTTGTCCATGTCCTGGGCGGACGGGCATCAAACGGGGATCTACACGTGGGAACATCTCCGGTCTCTCTGTGAGTGCGAATCGTGCCAATTACGGAACAAAGGGAAGTGATTGCTGATGGCTCGTTCCTTCGCCGCTCACCCACTTCGTATCCGGCATGTCGTCGAGGCATTGGAGCGGCTTTTCGGCACGCCTGCCAAACAGCGAAAACGATCCAATCCGCTCGATACGCTTATTGCGACGCTCCTTTCGCAGAACACGAATGATCAGAATAGCTACAGGGCCTGGCTGAGTCTGAGGAAACAGTTCTCCTCCTGGAAAAAGGTGGCTTCCGCTTCGCCGGGTGCAATCGCCCGCTCGATCAAAGTCGGAGGGCTGAAAGACCAGAAAGCCCAGCGGATTCGGGAAATTCTCCGCCTGATTCACGAGAAGCGAGGGGCCTACGAACTCGATTTCCTGCGGCCAATGTCAAACGAAGAAACAATGTCCTACCTGATGTCCATGAAAGGGGTGGGAACGAAGACAGCTGCATGCGTTTTGGTGTTCTCTCTAGGACGCGATGTTTTCCCTGTTGATACGCACATCCACAGAATCTGCAATCGACTGGGTCTCGTGAAAACGAATACGGCCGATGATACATTCGAGGCAATGAAGAATCTCATCCCCAAGGGTCGAGCCTATTCCTTTCACGTGAACCTTATCAGGTTCGGCCGCGAGACGTGCAAAGCAATTCATCCACTCTGTGGTGAATGCTCACTGTTCGAAGAGTGTCTATTCCGAGAAAAAGAGCGCCATGCCGGTATGATGAATACCACCCGGGGTGTGCCGAAAAACAAGTCCGGATTTCTCATCACAGAGCAGATCGCCAGGGATCATGGGCGGTGAGAGCGATGCAGGCGGCGATAGAACTGGGACTAAAGGAATGAAAGTATTTTCTCGCTATCTCAGATACTTCCTTCAATACAAATTGAGGATCGGAGCCGGTCTCTTCTCCGTCGCGGTGTGGAGCCTTTCAGACACGGTGTCCGCATTCCTCATTGGTCAGCTTGTTGAGATTCTCCAGAAGATAGGAGAAATGGTGGGATCGGGAGCCGGAATCATTCTCGAAATGCCGGTGAAGGTCCTCGGATACACCATCACGCAGCTGAGCATTCACGGATCCGGCGAGACGATGCAGCTGATCCTGACATTCGCCGGGGCCCTTCTCGCGATTATCCTCATCAAGGTTTGCTTCGTATACATTCGCGAGTACGTCATGAGCTCGGCTCAGCAGAAAATCCTGATGACGTTCAGGATTGAACTGTTTGACACTGTGCTGCTCCTGCCAGTTCGTTATTTTGATCAGCAGAAGACCGGCAGAGTGATGTCGAGACTGACGAACGACGTCAACAACATGGAGCAATCACTGTACCTCACCGTCGAAATCGTCCAGAACCTCCTGTATTCCCTCATCTACGCCGGCGCACTGTTCTTCTCCAATTGGCAGCTGGCGGTCTTCACGATCGTGATCTTCTCGTTCTCTGGCATCATCTCCCGAAAGTTCGGCGACAGAGTCCGTTCCTTCAGCCTGGATTTGACAAATACCCTTGCCGATATATCCGCGTTTCTTCAGGAGAAGATTTCATCTATCCGCATTGTGAAGTCGTTTACACGAGAGGATTACGAACGTGCTACATTTCGGAAGAAGGTTGAGGAAAACTACCGCCACTCGATGAAGATCGTACGCACGATGGCGCTGTTAAGCCCGACGAATGAATTCTTCAATACCTTTGTAGCTTCAATGCTGGTCGTTTTTACCGGTTATTTGTTTCTTCAGGGGACAGTGGATATGAAGTCAGTCATCACGTTCCTGATTCTCGTTAATTTTCTGGCGAAACCGGTAAAGGCCCTCGGAGAGAACGTTGCACGCATTCAGAAGACTCTGGTCTCGGCCGGGTTGATCTTCGATATGCTGGATCTTGAGAAAGAACAACTACAGGCGAAACCAGGAAAGACGGTCGTGGAGAGAGGGGAAGTACGGTTTGAAGATGTCTCGTTCTCGTACAACACCGAAACGCCGGCTCTTTCCCATGTGACCTTCAGCGTGAAGCCAGGCGAAAAGGTCGCTCTCGTCGGACCGAGCGGCGGCGGCAAGACGACTCTGATCAATCTCATTCCGCGATTCTATCAGTTGACCTCGGGGAGCATACGGATCGATGGGGTTGATATACGGGAGATGAACCTGTCGGACCTTCGGTCGCAGATTGGAATCGTCCCGCAAGAGGTTGTCCTTTTCGCAGGAACGATCGAAGAGAATATCCGCTACGGGAAGCTGGACGCGACCAAAAAAGAAATCCTCAACGCCGCGACCATGGCAAACGCACACTCCTTCATCGTGAACCTGGAGCACGGCTACGAGACGGAGATCGGGGAACGCGGTGTGCAGCTCTCGGGCGGTCAGCGGCAACGCCTGGCGATCGCACGGGCTATTCTGAGAGATCCGAAAATACTTCTGCTCGATGAAGCGACCTCGGCACTCGACAGCGAATCAGAGCTTATGGTACAGGAGGCCCTCGACCGCCTGATGCAGGGGCGGACCTCCATTATCATCGCGCATCGTCTGTCTACCATTTACCACTGCGATACAATCATCGTTCTCGAACGCGGTTCGATTGCCGAGAGCGGAACGCACGATGAACTGCTGCGAAACGATTCGGGGCTCTACAAGCGGTTGTATTCTCTCCAGTTCTCCGATGAAAAAGAGAAACGGGGGGAGCAGTAGATGGAGTTCCTGAAGCCAGTCGAAATAGGCTTCCGCCGGCTTCTGCTCCTGGTGTTGGGCGTGTTCGTGAGGAGAGGAAAAATCCTTCCTGCTTCTCTTGACTTCGCAACGAAGAAATACCTTTTTGTCCGGCAAGATCGCATCGGGGATGTTCTTGTCTCCACGCCGCTTATCCACGCCCTCAAATCGAAATACCCTCACTCGACAATCGATTTTCTCCTGAGCAGCAATAATCACTTCGTGTTGTCCAATGAACCTCTCGTGAGGAAGCGGTGGGTCTACCGGAAGACGCTGGCGGGCGCCATCGAAATCCTCAGGTTGATCAGGAGAGAACGTTACAATTTCGTTATCGACCTGATGGACAATCCTTCTGCGACGTCGACGGTTCTGTGCATGCTGGCAGGTGGGGAATGGAATGTGGGGTTGTCGAAAAATAATGCGTATGCGTATGACGTAGTTGTCCCGCTCCTGTCTCGTCGTGATTACCACATTATCGATCGTCTGGCAGCACTTCTGACGGCTTTCGGTCTGGAGCGTGAGACATTGGATCTCAAAGTGCACTATAGCGTTCTCGAAGAGAGCAAAGAGTTCGCTTCGCAGTTTCTTAGTGCGAAGTCGATTCAAGGCAAACAGACTGTCGCGATCAATATCTCTCCAGGTGAAGGGACTCGCTTCTGGGGAACCGATCATTATCAGTCGTTGATTCGCTGGTTGCGAACTGAACAACGTGAACATCCCATTGTGGTCCTGTTTCAACCTTCCGATAAGGCTGTTGCTGAGGCGATTGTCCAACCCTTCCCGGATGTTGTCCTCTCAGCAGAGACGAAAACATTTGACCAGTTTGCGGCGCTGGTTCAGCGTATGTGGCTGCTGATTACACCGGATACCTCGGCTGTGCATCTTGCTGCGGCATTTTCTATCCCCTCTGTTGTTCTCTACGTGCAGTCGGACAGAGACCTGCGAATCTGGGAGCCGTACGGTTCCTTGAGCGAAACTCTCGTAACGGATGTCGACGATTTGCGCACGATTCCAGTCGAACATGTTGTTGCGGCTTGCGGCAGGCTCATGCAGAATCTCGTCCCGCCATCACGCAGTTCTATCCCTTCTGGATATTCTTGAGCATGAAGCGATTGATGGAAATCGCCGAACGCGCCCTCCGGCACGCAGTCGTGTATCCAGCTCTCAAGATTATCCTACGCAACAGGGTTTCTGAGACGCCTCTGGAGATTGACACGATCAAGCGGGTCCTCATCTTCCGGTTCGATCGTATCGGCGATATGATCGTCACGACGCCGGTATTCAAAGCCCTGAAGCGACGGAATACAAACTTGCAGATCGACGTCATCGCAAGTTCGGTGAACGAGGAAATTCCGCGGTCCAACCCGTTCGTCGATGAAGTGTATGTCCTTAAGCGGAACTGGCGCGAACTGTTCGCACAGATTCTGGAGTTACGCAGACGGAAGTATGATGTGATTTTGAATTTCGTGTTCAACCGCACGACGTTTCCTGCCATCCTGGCGAATCTCATCGCTCCGGGCGGGTTCAAAGTCGGACAAGGGCCTGAGAAGTATGAGTTCTACTTCAACCGCCTGCTGAAGCTGCCTCGTTTCGAAAAGCACATGGCCGAGACGCTCATGGCCTTTATAGAACAGGTTTTTGGGATCAGGGTGTCGGACGAGGAACGTGGCTTGGAAATCGAGGTGTCGGAAGAAGCCAGAGTGCCCGTGGAAAGATTCCTCCGCGGCCATGGTCTTCGCAGTCGGTCGCTTGCGAACGATCAGCTCGCACCATATGTCCTCATTAACCTCTCTGTCAAAGACGCGGAGAGAAGGTTCTCCAATGAACAGGTTGTTGCTCTGGCAAGATATCTCGCGGAGAATGGGCAATTCAGGATTGTCCTGCTCGTCGCTCCTGGTGACCAGGAAATGGAACACGCCGCAAGACTTCTTCCGGAGCTCACAGGAATCCCGGTGTTTAGAGCGTTGAAGGACCGGCCTTTGGCGCAGCTGGCGTCCATCGTTGAAGGAGCTCTCTGCTTGGTAACGATGGACACTTCGCTGGTCCATTTCGCATCTGCCATGCAGACTTCTGTGCTGGCTTTCTACACAGAGCTGGTTTTGGTCAAGGAATGGTCCCCATATCGGGTTCCTCATGGAATACTCCTTACTCCGGCGGGAAAGCCGATCTCGGGCATTCCCACTGAAATCTTGATCTCGAAGACCAAAGAATTCATTGGTGCGACCTTTCCAGGCGGACTTTCCGCAATCTCGAGGAGTCTATGAAACCCGAGTCGTTGTACAGGACCATCTCTCACGGTGGTCTATTTTTATTCGCTTTCAGCCTTCCAATATCACACGTCCCGGCCCAGTTTGGGATGGGACTAGCATTTATCGGTTGGCTGGGAGAAGGGCTGGTGAACAGGAACTGGGTGGTTCGCTGGCATCCAATGTTCTGGGCATTGATCGCGTACGTGGTTTGGAACCTGATCGCAGCAGGTCTTTCTGAACGCCCTGCTCATTCCTTGAGCGCGGTACTCGATAATGAATGGCCGGTGCTGATCATGCTCATGCTGTATTGGGTTGTCGATGACGACGCTCTTCTCAGCCGGATTGTCCACGTCTTTCTCTTTGCATCGGCTGTAGCTGTCGTGTATTCGCTTTGGCAGGTCGGCGGAGGTGTCGAAATCTATCGCGGCAGTCGTCTCGATCCCATGGGAGGGGGGTTTTTCAGATCGGTTGGGTTCTACGGATTCTATCTGACATTTGCTGCCTTTGCGATGAGCGTGTTCTTCTTCGCTTCGAGCTTCTCTCTCGAGTTCAAAAAATGGCATACCACCTTGCTGTCTGGCTTGAGCTTCCTTGCCGTGCTTGGCACGTTTGCCAGAAGCATGTGGCTTTCGTTCCTTGCAGCGATTCCCATCTTTGCGTTCACTCGTGGAAAGAAGATAGGTATTCTTGTCACAGGGATACTTCTCGTGGTGATCGCAGGAGGGATCCTGAGTGTGCCAGCGCTTCGGTACAGAGCGGCATCAATCGTCGAACCAGGACAAAACGAAACTCGTTTGAATCTGTGGAAGACGGCAGTGCGGGTAGCAGAACATCATCCGATTCTGGGGGTGGGAGAAGACAATTGGGATCTCGTATTTGAACGGTATCGCGTCGAGGGATACTACGACACCACTGTGCATCCGCACAACGATTATCTGACGGTTCTCGTTTCCTCAGGGTTACCGGGATTACTCGCCTTTGTTGCGATGTGGGGCATCTCCATGGGCAGGGGATTTGCGACAGCGTTGCGAGCGCAAAGTCGGGTCGTTCGGGCAACGGCTCTCGGAGGAACGTTCTCTCTCATGGGTCTGATGATCGGAGCGATGTTTCAGAACTACTACGGTACGTTTATCAACTGCCTGGGGTGGTGGTTCGTCGTCGGCCTCTTGCTCGCCGCGGAGAGGCTCGGTTCCGGGAGGACAGGAGCGGCGTAATTCACTTCAGATGCTGTTGCCGGTCTGACGCCAGCATCAATCCCTTTTCGAGTTCTTGTAATCCTTGAATGATGTTGTCTTGTAGTGATCCTCGCCTATGAATCGGAGGAGGCTCGTGAACTCCTTCGGTTCCATGTAGCCCGAAATCTTTGTTATCGGCTTGGCGGTGGGATCGAGGAATACCACGGTCGGATACCCCGTGACCTCCATGGTACCCGCGAGTGAAGCCTCGGTCATCGCTGTACCATCGAACGTTACCCCTTTCTGAGATTCCGCGTTGAGCTTCACGGCGATGAAATTCGATGTCATCGTCTGGCCCACGGTTCCGTTCGTGTACACTTCCTTGTCCATCTTCTTGCACCAGACACACCAGTCGGTATAGACATCAATGAATATCTTCTTGTTTTCTTTGCGTGCCAAGGCTACACCTTCGTCAAAGCTGTGCCACGTGACAATCCCCGCTCCAGTCCCCTCAGCAGTGCCATCGCCTGGGCTTGTGAGAAAGACAGTCACTCCGACAGCGACAAGTGCGACAACGATTACGATCCCTGCGGCTCTGGTGCTCATATTCACTACCTCGTTTGCGATGGTTTGTTCATGGTGAACGATCTCCGCATCTCATCCTTCTCCAAACAGTAATAATAATGCAGGTGTTCCCGACTTATTTTATGATGCCGGATTGGTGATAAGGATTCGGCTTCCGGAGGTAGAAGGGGGACGCATTATCGGTAGAGCAGGTATTTCCTGCGCTTCAGCAGGAATTCCTCATTCTCTGTTTTCCAGGTGTCTGCAATTTCGATCGGGTGAATCCCCTTAGTAATGGCCCTTCTCACGGATCGGGTCCCAATCAGCTCATCGAGTCGGCGGTTCTTCAACGTGAGTTGATCTGGATACAGATCCTGAAGCGCATGGAGCAGGCAGACCCCAGTTTTCACAGGCCGAAACCTCTTTCTGTCCGTCACCTTTATGAACACGCCTTCGCATCGAATTCCTTCGAACTTTGAGTCCGTGGTCACCGCCCGGGTCGATAGGGGAGTAAAAGCCGTTGGGGTGAACTTGACGCCAGGCAGATGAAACGAGCGAAGTTTCGAACACAGCTCGATTCCGCCAATCCAGGGGGCTCCCATCTGTTCAAACGGATGCTCCGTGCCACGTCCTTCGGATACATTCGTTCCCTCGATGAAGCACGTTCCGGGGTATATGAGGGCAGTCTGCAGACTCCGAATGCTCGGAGACGGGTTGACCCATCGAAGTTCCGTCCTATCGAAAGCCCAACTTCTTCGCCAGCCTTTCATCTTCACGACGCGGAGGTCACTCGCCCGACGGTTCCGAAGCCAACCTTCACCGCTTATCATGGCCGCAAGTTCACCCATCGTAAGTCCATGAACCACAGGGAGAGGCAGCCACCCGACGAAAGACCTGAGATTCTTGTCCAGCATCGGACCTTCGACAAGGCAGCCCCCGATCGGATTGGGGCGGTCCAGTACAACATAGGGGATTCCCTTTTCTGCCGCGGCTTCCATAGTGAGCGTCAGCGTGGTGCTATACGTGTAGAATCGCGCACCAACGTCCTGGATATCAAATACCAGGACGTCGATGCCTTTGAGCATAGTCCGGGTAGGCTTCGTTGTTTTCCCAAACAGAGAATAGATGGGAATTCCCGTTTGAGGATCAACAGCGTGACCTATACTCTTTCTGTCTGGCGCTTTCCCGCGAATACCATGCTCTGGACCGAAAAGGGCCTGGAGTTTGAATCCTCCACGCTTGACCAAAGCGTCTACCAGATGCTCGCTAGTACTGAGAAGTGCAGAGTGATTTGTAATGAGGCCAACACTCTTGCCTTCGATGAGCTCAAGCTGATTATGAAGTAATATATCAGCTCCCACTTGCACGGACTTCACATTTCCCATTTCACTTTTTGATCAATTCTATGATATATGCGTCGCGGGGGGGAATGTCAATTGAGACGTTGCCATCGGCACCGATTCTTCCGAAGTCCTTCACTCCATTTTCCTGAATCAACGAGATCCGCTCGCCCCCCTTGAATCCATACTGTCGGGCGTCAAATCGAATCGGAAGCGTGGTCGGTCCCACATTGGAGATTGCAATCCCAACATCCCCGCTTTTTGCCAGCCAGGTTCCGACAACGACGGGAGAAGAGGTCGATTGATAAGACGATTCTCCCTTGTCCTTTCCGGTATCGTCAATCCCATCGTCGCTGTGCCGCTTGTTCTTGGTCGTGTCGACGACGGTCTTGCCCTTGCGGCCTGCATAGATGTTTTCCCGGGAAATCGGGAATGAGATCACGGCGGCCGAAATCTGCGGCGGTCGCATAAACGTTCCGTACAGCAAGTACTGTTTCCCTTGCTCCCTTACTTTTGCGAGCTTCAGGAGGAACGAGATCTCCTCACTGCGCTGACCGCGCTGTGTGGGGCGGTAATTCGCTATTGTGGGTTGATTTCCCCACAACACGGTGCGTGCCTGCTCGAGATAGAACTGTGTCGCGAATTTGCGATCCAGGAGCTTCAGAGGTTCCCTCGGAGCGAATTCATCCGGCCAAAGTTCGTCGTAGGGGGGAATCGTCAGGGACGAGTAGTTGCCATAGGTCACTCCAAAGGCGTGATAGACCGATTGGAAAAACGGGATAACATCCCAACCGTCATTCGGGCGTGCATACCGTTCCTTGCTGACCTGTAGCGTCAGCATGAGGTCGAGGTAAGGAAGCCAGGATTCTCCTGCTCCTTCGCCAGCCAGCAAGGCGTTTCTGACCGATCGGGTCCTTTCGCGGATATCAGTTGAAAGGAGTCTGAATCCGTTCATCCAAAATTTCCCTCCACCGAGTGGATGGCCGTGGGTTGGATCATAGCACAACAGGCTGCTGCAGGCCTGGTCCATGTAGATGCCATCGACCCCGAGGTCCCGGACAGCCTCTGAAGCGATTCCAGCATATGTATTACGCCAGAATGGTGTGGCCATGCACATTGTGGCGCATGCCTTTTGCGTGTAGGTGTTGTAGGTTTCCGGCCTCACTTTTCCATCCAGCCCTTTGACTGCAAAACGCTCTGCTCCTTGTTCTGCCCAACTCTTCGTCGTCATTCCCCACAATCGCTGATTCATGTAGACGATCGCGTGGATATCGGATTTCTGCGCTTTCGACAGTGCCGCTTTGAAGTGGTCGGTTCCTTCCCGCGGTGGGAGGTACTCCGGGAAACCGTCATCGTAAGAGCAGCCATGCCACCAATGCCAGAAGACGCTCACGGGGAGTTTGAGCTCTTTCTGAATATCCACTGCCGGTTCGAGCACACCCTCTGACCTTCCGCGATTCCAGACCCAGAGTGATGTTTTCAGCAACCATTCCGGTACAACTCCTCGGTTGAGTCGGCTACGAACCGCCCAGGGTTGGCGTGTTCCCCATGCCCGGTAGCGCTCAGAGGCAGTGATCCAATCCCCCTTAAATGTTCCGACGACTGCACGATACGAGGGAACGTAACTTGTCTGGGCTGTTGCCTCGTTTTCAGGATAGTGGATCATCTCGTAATTGATCCGACCGGTTGAGTCTCCCCAAAACGCGAAGGCTTTTCTGAAGGCGGATGTATCAT